>JANNDB010000549.1:0-3076 GCA_031387285.1 Betaproteobacteria bacterium
CTGCATCCTGACGCTGGAAGTCGGCGGGACGCTGACGGAGGCCCACTTCACCCAGGCGTTGGCGGCTGCACGCGCCGCGCCCAGCATGGCCGGGCTCGACCTCGCTAAGGTGGTCAGCAGCACCGAACGCAGCGAGTGGACCGAAACCGAATGGGCGCTGGTCGGCGGTTACGGCCGATTGAGCGCGCCGCGCTTTCACGTCGTTGCCTACGACTTCGGCGTCAAGCGCAACATCCTGCGGATGCTGGCCAGCCGCGGTTGCAAGGTCACCGTCGTGCCGGCGCAGACGGCCGCCGCCGAGGTGCTGGCCTTGAAGCCCGATGGCATCTTCCTCAGCAACGGCCCCGGCGACCCCGAGCCCTGCGACTATGCGATCGAGGCCACCCGCACGCTGATCGACACCGGCATCCCGACCTTCGGCATTTGCCTCGGTCACCAGATCCTGGCGCTGGCCTCCGGCGCCAAGACCTTCAAGATGAAATTCGGCCATCACGGCGCCAACCATCCGGTGAAAGACCTGGACAGCGGGCGCGTCAGCATCACCAGCCAGAACCACGGCTTCGCCGTCGACGAGACCACTTTGCCGAACAACCTGAGACCGACACACGTGAGCCTGTTCGATGGCACCTTGCAAGGCCTGGCGCGCACCGACCGCCCGGCGTTCTGCTTCCAGGGCCACCCCGAGGCCTCACCTGGCCCGCACGATATCGCCTACCTGTTTGAGCGCTTTGTCGCATTGATGAACCAGCACGGCGGGAGCAAAAATGCCTAAGCGTCTCGACATTAAAAGCGTACTCATCATTGGTGCTGGCCCGATCGTCATTGGCCAGGCCTGTGAATTCGACTATTCCGGTGTGCAGGCCTGCCGCGCCCTGCGCCAGGAGGGCTACAAGGTCATCCTGATCAACAGCAATCCGGCCACCATCATGACCGACCCGGCCACGGCCGACGTCATCTATATTGAACCGATCACCTGGCAGACCGTCGAGAAAATAATTGCCAAGGAGCGTCCGGACGCCATTTTGCCCACCATGGGCGGACAGACAGCGCTCAATTGCGCGCTCGACCTGTGGCATCAAGGTGTTCTTTCCAGATACGGTGTCGAACTCATAGGCGCCAGCCCCGAGGCAATCGACAAGGCCGAGGACCGCCAGAAGTTCAAGCAGGCCATGACACGTATCGGTCTCGGTTCGGCCCGATCCGGCATCGCCCACACCATCGACGAAGCCTGGCAGGTGCAAAGGACCTTGGGTTTCCCCACCGTCATCCGGCCCAGCTTCACACTGGGCGGAACTGGCGGCGGCATTGCCTACAACGCCGAAGAGTTCGAAACCATCTGCAAACGCGGGCTGGAGGCCTCGCCCACCAACGAACTGCTGATCGAGGAATCGCTGCTCGGCTGGAAAGAGTTCGAGATGGAGGTGGTGCGTGACAAGATGGACAACTGCATCATCGTCTGCTCGATCGAGAACCTCGATCCCATGGGCGTGCACACCGGTGACTCGATCACGGTGGCGCCGGCGCAGACGCTGAGTGACCGTGAATACCAGATCATGCGCAATGCCTCGATTGCGGTCTTGCGTGAAATTGGTGTGGACACGGGCGGCTCGAACGTGCAGTTTGCGATCAACCCGGTGGATGGCCGGATGATCGTCATCGAGATGAACCCTCGCGTCAGCCGCTCATCTGCGCTGGCTTCCAAGGCGACCGGTTTTCCCATCGCCAAAATCGCCGCCAAGCTCGCCGTGGGTTATTCGCTGGACGAACTGCGCAATGAGATTACCGGTGGTGCCACGCCAGCCAGCTTCGAGCCCAGCATTGACTACGTGGTGACCAAGATTCCGCGTTTTGCCTTTGAGAAGTTTCCCGCGGCGGACTCCCGCCTGACAACCCAGATGAAATCGGTTGGCGAGGTGATGGCGATCGGGCGCACTTTCCAGGAGTCGTTCCAGAAGGCCTTGCGCGGCCTGGAAGTTGGCGTTGACGGCATGAACGAGAAAACGCAGGACCGCGAGGTGCTGGAAAAGGAACTGGGCGAACCTGGTCCGGAGCGCATCTGGTACGTCGGGGACGCATTTGCCCAGGGTATGGGTGTGGACGAGGTGCACGCCCTGACCCGGATCGACCCGTGGTTCCTGGTGCAGATCGAAGAGATCGTGAAGATCGAACTCGAACTGGAAACGCAGTCGATCGACGTCCTCGATGCTGCCACCCTGCGCGCGCTCAAACGCAAGGGTTTTTCCGATCGCCGGCTGGCGCGGCAGCTCAAGACGACTGACCGGGTCATTCGCGAGCGCCGGCGTGCGCTGGGTGTACGCCCTGTATTCAAGCGGGTCGACACTTGCGCAGCGGAGTTCCCGACGCATACCGCCTATCTGTATTCGACCTACGAAGACGAATGCGAAGCAGAGCCTACAGACCGGCGCAAGATCATGGTGCTCGGCGGCGGCCCCAATCGCATAGGGCAGGGCATCGAATTCGACTATTGCTGCGTGCATGCGGCCATGGCGTTGCGCGAGGATGGATACGAAACCATCATGGTCAACTGCAATCCCGAGACGGTCTCCACCGACTACGACACCAGTGACCGGCTGTATTTCGAGCCCTTGACGCTGGAGGACGTGCTGGAAATCGTCGACAAGGAGAAGCCGCTGGGGGTCATCGTGCAGTACGGCGGCCAGACGCCGCTGAAGCTGGCGCTTGATCTGGAGGCCAACGGCGTGCCCATCATCGGCACCAGCCCGGACATGATCGACGCCGCCGAAGACCGCGAACGGTTTCAGAAGCTGTTGCATGGTCTGGGCCTGCGCCAACCACCGAACGCCACCGCGCGCACCGAGCCCGAAGCTCTCGAAAAGGCTGCTGGCCTGGGTTATCCCCTGGTCGTGCGCCCCAGCTATGTGCTGGGTGGCCGCGCCATGGAAATCGTGCACGAGCAGCGCGATCTGGAGCGCTACATGCGCGAAGCCGTCAAGGTGTCGCACGATTCGCCGGTTCTGCTCGATCGCTTCCTGAACGACGCGATCGAATGTGATGTCGATGCCCTGTGCGACGGCCAGCGTGTCTTTATTGGCGG
>JANNDB010000855.1:0-6768 GCA_031387285.1 Betaproteobacteria bacterium
GCGGGCTCCGGTGCACGCGCGCCGCAGCCCGATCCTGCAAACAACCCCACCAAGGAGCCCCAGCCATGAACAAGGACCCGGTCATTCTCGAAGTCGCGATCAACGGCGGCGTCACGCCCGCCCGCAACCCGCATGTGCCACTGACCGACGAAGCCGTGATCGAGGACAGCCTGCGCTGCTTCGACGCTGGCGCCTCGGTGATCCATGCCCATACCTACGACATCCGGCTCAACGGCCGGGCCGGCGCCGAAGCCTATCTGCGGCCCTGGCGCGTGATCCTGGCCAGGCGCCCGGATGCGCTGTGGTATCCGACCTTGTCGGTCAACCAGGCCGACGGCGCCAACCTCGAGCCGATCCAGGATCGCTACTCCCACTACCCCTTCATCGCCCAGGAGGTGCCGATGCCCTTCGGCGTGGTCGATCCAGGCTCCACCAATCTCGGCTATCCGGGGCCGGACGGCCTGCCGGTGGGGTTCAGCTATGTCAACAGCTACGAAGACCACGCCTACGCCTTCGGCCTGGCCGAGAAGCTCGGCTTCCTGCCCTCACTGGCGATCTTCGAGCCGGGCTTCCTGCAGACCACGCTGGCCTGGTACCGGGCCGGTCGCCTGCCCAAGGGCTCCATGGCCAAGTTCTACTTTGGTGGTGAGTGGGGCTTGTGGGCCACAGGCAAGGGTGTGACCTTCGGCCTGCCGCCCACGAAGAAGGCGCTGGCGGCCTACGTGGAGATGCTAGCAGGCACCGATATCCCCTGGTCGGTCTCGGTCTGGGGCGGCGACCTGCTGCAGACGCCGGTGGCGGAAATGGCGCTGGAACTCGGCGGCCACCTGCACGTGGGCATCGAGGAGCATTTCGATCCGAACCGCACGCCGACCAATGTTGAGCTGATCGAGGAGACCAAGGCGCTGTGCAAGCGCATGGGGCGCCCGCTGGCGACCTTTGCGCAGACGCGCGAGATGCTGGGAATGCCTGCCTACCGCTGAAGTGGCGCCGCCGGCGCTCAGGCCGCTGGCTGCCGCCTCGGAGTGAACTCGATGTGCAGTTCCTTCAGGCAGCGCAGGTAGAAATTGGGCACATGGCGCAGCCGGTTCTTGCCCGGCGCCAGCCGGAAATCCTCGATCCGGTCCAGGAAGGCGGTAAAGCCCCACCACAGTTCACGCCGGGCCAGCGGCGCGCCCAGGCAGTGGTGCACCCCGGAGCCGAAGCCCAGATGCGTCGCTGCATTGGATCGAAGAAGGTCGATCCGGTCCGGATCGGGAAAGTGCGCCGGATCACGGTTGGCAGCGGCATAACGCACGTTGACGACCGATCCCTTGGGGATGGTGACGCCATGCAGCGTCACGTCGCGTGTGGTGAAGCGCTGCAGGCCCTGTACCGGGCCCTCAAGCCGGACGACTTCCTCGATGAAGGTGCGCAGGTACTTCTGGGGGTCTGACTTCAGCAGCGCGTAGCAGTCCGGGTTCTGCGCCAGCAGCATGATCCCGGCCGACAGTGCGTTGGTGGTCGTCTCCGATCCGCCGACGAAGGTGTCCGCCGTCATCTCGGCATGCAACTCGTTGTCGTTGAGCTTGCGGCCCCACTCGGGGATCTCGCGGTTGACCAGTTCGGACAGCAGCGTGTCGTCGGGCGCGCGGCGCAGGCGCTCGAAGATCGGCTGGAAGTAGTGCTGCTGCTCGATCTCCATCTCGGCCGACCAGACCGCTTCCTCCTCGGTCTGCATCAGGCCCAGGCGCTTCACCCAGGCATCGGTCCAGGCCTTGATGCGCCAGATGTCCTTCTCCGGCGCCCCCATCTGCTTGCCGATGATGATGAGCGGCATCGGCACCGCGAACTGGCGCACCCAGTCGCAATGGCCGTCGCCGATGAAGGCATCGATCAGTTGATAGGAAAGCTGCTTGACATAGGGATCGATCAGCTTGACGCGGCTGGCGCGGAAGGTGTGATCGAACAGCGCACGCATCTGCTTGTGGTCGGGGTCGTCGCGCCCGGACAGCGTGGGCGCCGGCAGCCAGCCCTTGTCGCGGAACAACTGCGCGATGCGCTGCATGCGTTCGGGCGGAATATGATCAGGCCCGCGCGGGCGCAGGTTGGAGAACGTGGCCGGGTCCTTGACCACCTCGCGCAGGTCATCGTAGCGGCTGAGCACATAAAACCCGGTGACCCGGTCCCGGTAGACCGGTGCCTCTTCGCGCAGGGTCTTGTAGGCGGGGTAGGGGCACTCCTGCAACTCGGGATCCATCAGGTCCACGTCGGCCGCGCTGCGCGGCACGACCGGATACTCCATGCGGTTGACCTCGGACAAGCCGGTCTCCTCTCAGCGTTGGCGCCAGGCCTGCGTGAAGCGCCCGAGCCGGCGCGTCAGCAGCACATGCGCAATCTTCACCGCAGCCGAGGTGGCGACGATCACCACGGCCATGGCCGCGGCGGCGGCCGTGAAGCCGGCTTCGTCCATGTTGATGATGGACACCGAGGCGAGCTTGGTGTCAGTGGAGTAGAGGAAGATCACCGCCGAGACCGTGGTCATGGCGTTCACGAACAGGTAGATGCTGATGTCCAGTATGGCCGGCAGGCATACCGGCACGCTGACGCGGGCCATGGTGCGAAACAGCGACACCTTGAGCGAGGCCGAGACCGCCTCGAACTCCGCGTCAAGCTGCTTGAGCGCGGTGGTGGCGGTGAGGTGGCTTACGGTATAGAAGTGCGTGACCGAGTTGACCACCAGGATGATCATCGTCGCGTAGATGAACCCAAAGGGGTTGGCCTTGGCATTGAAGAAGAAGATGTAGGCCAGCCCCAGCACCAGGCCCGGCACGGCCATCGGCAGCATGGCCATGAACTGGGCCAGGGTGCGCCCCAGCGTGAACGCGCGCGCCTTCTCCAGCAGGTAGGCCCCCAGGAACACGACGAAGGTTCCGATTCCGGCCGTCCAAACGGCCAGCTTGAGCGAGTTGGCATACGCCACCCAGCCGTCGCTGTCGAACTCGCTGAACTGGTAATTCTTCAGGGTGAGCGCGAGGTTGTACGGCCAGCGCGTGACGACCGAGGCCCACACCGACATGGCCAGCAGGCCGGAGATCAGCCCGCCCACGACGGCGCAAAAAACGAACAGGCCCCAATCGCGGCGGGGTTGCGGCTTGGGCACCAGCGGCACGGCGCGCGCTGAGAGAAGCGCCACCTGGCGCCGCTGGATGATGCGGTCAGCCGCAAAGGCGACGACGGCCGGGATCAGCAGCACAAAACCCACGACCGCGCCCATCTGGAAATTCTGCTGGCCTATCACCTGCTTGAAGATGTCGGTGGCCAGCACGTTGAAGCGCCCGCCGATCACCTTGGCAATGCCGAAATCGGTGATCACCAGCGTGAAGATGACAAAGCCGGCGCTGATCACGCCGTACTTGGCGCCCGGCAGCGTCACCGTGAAGAAGACGCGTGTCTTCGATGCCCCCAGCGCGTCGGCCGCCTCGTAGAGCCGGGCATCCGCCAGCGAGAGCGCGGCCAGCAGGATCATGAGCGCATGCGGAAAGCAGTAGAAAACCTGCGAGACGACGATACCGAACGGACCATAGACCGAAACGCCAAACATCCAGTCCTTGAGCAGGCCCTGGTTGCCGAACAAGTAGATCATGGAGATGGCCGGCAACAGCGAGGGCGCAAGGATGGGGATCAGGGCGAGCGCCTGGAACAGGCCCTTCCAGCGCATGCAGCTGCGCTGCAGCGCATAGGCATACACAAACGCCAGCGGTAGCACGATGGCGGTCGTCAGCAGGGCGATGAACAGGCTGTTCCACAACGAGGCAAACAGCGACGGGGTTGAAAAGTACAGGACGTAGTTGGCCAGGCCTACAAACTCGCCGCTCTGTCCCTGGAAGCTCTTGGACAGCAACCACCACAGGGGCAGGATCAGCGTGAGCAGCATCCAGCCAATGAACACGCAGATACCCAAGCGCATCAGCACGTCGTCGCGGTCCAGCCGGCGCCGCGTCGGCGTCAGGTCGGCGGCAACGGCAACGCTGGCAGGCGTCACGGTTTTTTCTGGCTGCCCGGAAACACCCGGATACGCTCGGGCGGAAGGCTGATCTGCAACGGCATGCCCTCGACCACCGACAGGTCGCGCATCACGTTGATGGCGAAATCCGCCAGCAGCGTCGACTTGCCGTCCGCGAGTGCCAACCCCACGCGGCAGAACGCGCCCAGGAACTCGACATGCGACACCTGTGCACTGAAGGTGTTGACCTGATCGCCGAATGCATTGCGCGCGACCACGTCCTCCGGGCGCACCGCCAGCGTGACGTCGTTGCCAGGGCCAGGCTGGATGTCGATGTCACAGGCCAGATCGACCGGGCCAAAGCGCACCATACCCGGACGCAGCACCACGGCCGGGAGGAAATTGGTGGTGCCCACAAAATCGGCCACAAACGCACTCGCCGGCTGGCGGTAGATCTCGAGCGGCGTGCCGACCTGCTCGATCACGCCTTCGTTCATCACCACGATCCGGTCGGCCATCGTGAGGGCCTCTTCTTGGTCGTGCGTCACCATGATGGTGGTCACGCCCAGGCGCTCGTGCAGGCGGCGGATTTCCAGGCGCAGGTAGGCGCGTACCCGGGCGTCCAGCGCGCTCAGGGGTTCGTCCAGCAGCAGCAAACCCGGCGACAAGGCCAACGCACGCGCCAGCGCCACGCGCTGCTGCATGCCGCCTGAGAGTTGCGCCGGGTACTTGGGGCCTGAATCGGGCAGGCCCACCAGCTTGAGCAGATCATCGACGCGGGTGGCAATCTCCACCCTCGGCATGCCCCGGCTCACCAGCCCGTAACCGACGTTGGAGGCGACAGTGAGGTTGGGGAACAGGGCATACGACTGGAAGACGATCCCGAAGTCGCGCTGCGAGGCCGGCAGGCTGGAAATATCCCGCTCCGCCTGGACGATACGCCCGGAGGTCTGGATATCCAGGCCGGCGACGGCACGCAGCAGCGTGGTCTTGCCGCATCCGGAGGGGCCGAGAAAGCAGACAAACTCTCCCTGGAAGATCTCCAGGGAGATGTCCTTCAACGCCCAGAAAGTACCGAACTGCTTCTTGAGCCGCTCGATGCGCAGGTAGGGCGACTGCGCCGCGTCAGCAACCGTCAAGTGCCAGGCTCGCGATTACTTGGGAGCCGACTTGCCGTCGTAGCGCTTGGTCCACTCGGCCAGGATCTTGGCGCGATCGGCACCCATCTTGGACAGGTCGATCTTCACCATGGCGGCGTCGGCGCTGGGCGGATAGTTCGGTGGCGCCGGGTTCATGCCGGGGTAGCCGACGATGGCATAGGACTTTCCATAGAGCTCGTAGGCGGCCTTGCTCACTGCAAAGTCCGCCAGCTTTTGTGCAGCCGTCAGGTTCTTGGTGCCCTTGACGATCGCCGTGGCTTCCATGTCCCACGGTGCGCCTTCCTTGGCAAGGATGATGTCGATCGGCGCGCCGCCTGTCTTCTCGCGCGCACCGCGCATGTCAAAACCGATGCCGATGACGCGTTCGCCCTTGCCGGCCTGCACACAGGGCGCGGAGCCTGAATGGGTGTAGACGGCGATGTTGTTGTGCAACTTGTCCATGAACTCCCAGGCACCCTTTTCGCCCATGATCTGGATCCACGCATAGACCGCCTGGTAACCGGTACCGGACGAGGCCGGGTTGGGCATGACGATGGAGTCCTTGTAGACCGGGTTGGCCAGATCGGCCCACGATGCGGGCTTTGGCATATTCTTCTTCGGCCCCTCCACCGTGTTGTAGCACATGACCGCCAGCCAGGCGTCCATGCCGGACCAGCTCATCGGGTTCTTGGCGCTCCTGAACGCGGGCTTGATCTGGTCCGCGCCCTTGGGCGTATAGGGCTGCAACATGTCCATCGAGTCGAACAGCGCGATGCTGGACGCGCCCAGGCCCCAGATCACGTCTGCACGCGGGTTGTCCTTCTCGGCCAGCACGCGGGCGGTGATCACGCCGGTGGAGTCACGCACCCAGGCGATTTCCACATCCGGATTGGCGGCTTCGAAGGCCGCCTTGTACGGGCCGATCTGGTCGGTCTCCAGGGCCGAATACACCGTGATACGCGTCTTCTGCGCAAAGGCCGGTAGCGCCATCAGCGCGGAAACTGCGAGCGCGGCCGATCCGAGGATCAGCTTGCGCATGGAGGGTTTGAACATGGTTTGAACTCCTTGTCGTTGAACATCGATTGCCGGCTGCACCGGGCCGTGGTGGTCGCATCCTATGTCCGCTGGGTGACCACTTTGTGACAAACAGCATAACTGCCCATGGCGCAGCCCGATGCAGGATTTACCCCTATGGCCATGCAATCATCGTGCCTGATGCGCCTGCACCAGGCACTCCTGAAACAGGCGGGCAGCGCGCGAGGGCTCCGGGGTGCGCCGAAGTATTCCGAGGAAGCTGCATTCGTAGCGAAACAGGACGGGGTTCACGGCGCGCATCTGGCCTGCGCGTGCGAATCCGTCGGCATAGTGGTCCGGCAGGAACCCCAGGAAACGCCCCGAAAGGATCAGGGTGGCGATGGCCTCCTGGTCAAACGCGGTTGCGGTGCGCGCAAGCCGCATCTGCTGGCTGATCTCCATATTGGGCGAGTGGTAACCCAGCCCTGCAAAGTGGTGTTGGGCGATGTCGCGCCATGTGAGTTGCTCGCCCGGCACGCCAAAAAGCGGATGCCGCGCACCGCAATAAAGCAGCATGGTCTCCTGAAACAGCGCGTCGTAGAGCAGGCTGTCGGAGCGCCGGTGGCCCGG
>JANNDB010000883.1:0-3056 GCA_031387285.1 Betaproteobacteria bacterium
AACTGGTGAAGCGCTCGGTGGAAACAAGGTTGCCGTTCCTCAAGTTTGCCGCCTTGCACCTGATCTCTGCGACCAAGCGCCAGGGCCTGGCGCCCCTGTGGGGTTCCGTTGCACAAGCTTACAAAGCTGCCAACTGCAAGATGTCTACGCCAGTGCTTACGCGCCTGCTGCTTGATGCGGTGCAGTTCCAGAGTCCCAAGCGCGCCGGCATGTTTCGCCCCAAATTGCGTTACGCACATCAGGGTGGCATGAATCCACCGGTCATTGTGGTGCATGGCAACTCCCTGGAACATGTAACCGCTGCCTACAAGCGGTTTCTCGAGGGACGGTTCCGCAAGGAGTTTGACCTTGTCGGAACCCCGCTTCGCATTGAGATGAAAACCTCGCGCAACCCTTACGCAGATGGCCAGGCGGCATGACGCCTTACCGTGCGAACCTGCCAGTGCCAGTCAACCCGATGTGAGTGGGGCTATCGCCAGGGAGCGCGCGCTCAGGGGGGCGCTGTGGTATCGTCCTCCCTTCTTTTACACCACTAGAACACGGAGAATATCGTGGGCAACAAAGGCCAGTTACTGCAGGATCCATTCCTCAATGCATTGCGCCGTGAGCATGTGCCGGTGTCCATCTACCTTGTCAATGGCATCAAATTGCAAGGACAGATCGAATCGTTCGACCAGTACGTGGTGTTGCTGCGCAATACAGTGACCCAGATGGTCTACAAACACGCAATCTCCACCATCGTTCCTGGCCGCGCTGTCAACTTCTCGGTGGCCGAGGACGCGGATACCGCCGCGTCTTGAAACCGTCCGCCAGCGCAGTCGCGCAGGCCATATTGGTCGGAGTCGATCTGGGCCTGCCCCATTTTGACGGGGAGTTGCAGGAACTCGGTTTGCTTGCCAGAGCCGCCGGCATGACGCCGGTGCACCACGTGACATGCAAGCGCCGGGCGCCGGACGCGGCCCTGTTCATAGGCAGCGGCAAGGCAGATGAAATCAAGCAGCTTGCCTTGCAATATGGCGCGACCGAAGTGTTGTTCGATCAGGCATTGAGCCCTGCGCAACAACGCAACCTGGAGCGCCATCTCGAGCTCGCCGTCAACGATCGCACGCTGCTGGTGCTCGAAATTTTTGCCCAGCGCGCCCGCAGCCATGAGGGCAAACTCCAGGTGGAACTGGCGCGCCTGCAATACCTCAGCACGCGGCTGGTCCGGCGCTGGTCGCACCTTGAGCGCCAGCGCGGCGGCATTGGCAATCGCGGGGGGCCGGGTGAGGCCCAGATAGAACTGGACCGGCGCATGATCGGGGAGAGCATCAAGCGAACACGCGAGCGCCTGCAAAAGGTGAACCGTCAGCGCGAGACGCAGCGCCGTCAACGCCAGCGCCGCGATACATTCAATGTGTCGCTTGTTGGTTACACCAATGCTGGCAAGAGCAGCATTTTCAATGCGCTCACGAACGCCCGCGCCTATGCCGCAGACCAGTTGTTCGCGACGCTGGACACGACCACCCGCCAGTTGTACCTGGGGCCCTCGAGCCGCTCGGTGTCCCTGTCTGACACCGTCGGCTTCATCCGCAATCTGCCGCACGGACTCGTCGACGCTTTTCAGGCGACTTTGCAGGAGGCGGTGGACGCTGATGTGCTGCTGCATGTCGTCGACGCCGCCAACCCCGACTACCCCCAGCAGATGCGCGAAGTGGCCTCAGTGCTGGCCGAAATTGGCGCTGCCGACGTCGCGCAGGTGCTAGTCTTCAACAAGGTTGATGCCGTGCCTGCGGCGAACACCCCCCATGCCTTGCACGACCAACTTGAAATCGACGGGCGTGCTGTCGAACGTTTTTTTGTGAGCGCGCAAACCGGCGCTGGCCTTGCCGCCTTGCGTGAACACCTGGGTGCGCTGGCAGGGCATCGGAGGGGCGCAGACACCGAAGAAGTGCAAAGCCTTGCGTCAGACGGGGTGTCGGAGCAATTGGGCACAATCGGGACTTGATTGAGAGAAGCCGAGATGAAAATGCAAATTCCGTGGGCCGGATGGGGCGCGTTGCGCCAGATGGCCAGAGGTATGTTCAGCCTGAATGACTCCCGCTGGGGGCGCTCTGATGAGCGCGACCCGGCCAAGCCGCAGGATGCCGCTCCACAGGAGCCACCGCCGCCGCCGCCACCGCCCCCCCCACCGACCGGGAACAACAATCGGCCACGCGGGCAGGGGCCGAACCAGGGACCCCCGGATCTGGATGAACTATGGCGTGACTTCAACCGCAAACTCGGTGGGCTGTTCGGCGGCGGACGCAATTCCGGCCGACCGGGCGGCGGGGCGCCTGGCGGCTTCCAGCCCGACATGAAGAGCGCCGGTGTCGGTGCAGGGCTGATTGCGGCGGTTGCCATCCTGATCTGGCTGGGGACAGGATTCTTCATCGTCGATGAAGGTCAGCAGGCCGTCATCACGCAGTTCGGAAAATACAAGCGTACCGAAACGGCCGGTTTCAATTGGCGGCTGCCATACCCGATACAGCGTCACGAACTGATCTACGTGACACAGATCCGCTCTTTGGATGTGGGCCGCGACACGGTGATCAAGGCCACCGGCCTGCGCGAGTCGGCGATGCTGACCGAAGACGAGAACATTGTCGAAATCAAGTTTGCGGTGCAGTACCGCCTGAGCGATGCCCGGGCTTTCCTGTTCGAGAGCAAGAATCCCACGGACGCCGTGGTGCAGGCCGCTGAAACCGCCGTACGTGAGGTGGTGGGCAAACTGCGCATGGACTCCGCCCTGTCCGAGGAGCGCGACCAGATCGCCCCGCGCGTGCGTGCGCTGATGCAATCCATCCTGGACCGCTACAAGATGGGCATCGAAGTGGTGGGCATCAACCTGCAGCAGGGTGGCGTGCGCCCGCCTGAACAGGTGCAGGCCGCGTTTGACGACGTGCTCAAGGCCGGACAGGAACGCGAACGCGCGAAGAACGAAGCGCAGGCCTACGCCAACGACGTGATTCCGCGCGCCGTCGGTTCCGCTTCACGCCTGAAGGAGGAAGCCGACGCCTACAAGTCGCGCATCGTGG
>JANNDB010000919.1:0-8604 GCA_031387285.1 Betaproteobacteria bacterium
TCCGACACCGAGATGTCGTTGCCGGTGGCATTGGTCAGCACCACTGCGGTACCCGCGGCATTCAGGGACGCCGTCACACCGGTCTTGGAGGCCTGGTCGTTGATGGCCGCCACGGCCGCCGACAGGCCGTCCGCCGTGCCCACCGCCGAAATGGAGAAGGAAACCGCCTGGGTCGTCGAGTTTTCCGACTGCAGGGTGAGAGAGTATGCGCCGACCGCTGCAAAGGCCAGGCTCAGGTCGGTGCGTGCCGTGGCGCCAACACCGGTGTTGGCCTTTTGGGCATTGACCAGATCCGCGTTGGCCTTGGCCGTGCTGTTGATGGCTACGGTAACACTTGCACTTCCCAGGGCGCCATTGATCGCCAGCGTACCGGCGGTTGTCGCGTTGGCGCCAAAGGCGGCCAGCGTGCCGGCTGCGCCAGCGGCTTGGAGCTGGTTGTTGCCATACACCGAAGTCCGCACATTGGCGGTTGCGGCGGTGATGGTCTGGTTGGCGTTGGCGCCGACCTGGAACTGCTGGGTGCCAAAGGAGCCGTCAAGCAGCTTGGAGCCGTTGAACTCAGTGGTCTGCGCAATCCGATCCAGTTCGCCGACCAGTTGGCCCACTTCGGCCTGCAGCGCCTGGCGGTCGCTGGCGCTGTTGGTGGCATTCGCTGACTGCACGGCCAATTCACGCACCCGCTGCAGGATGTCGGTGGAAGCCTTCAAGGCACCTTCTGTAGTCTGCGCCAGGGAAATGCCGTCATTGGCATTGCGCACCGCCTGGTTCAGGCCCCGGATCTGGGAGCTGAAGCGGTCCGAGATCGCCAGACCGGCGGCGTCGTCCTTGGCGCTGTTAATGCGCAAGCCCGAGGATATGCGCTGGATCGCCTGCGACAACGAAGCCTGACTCATGCCCAGGTTGCGTTGCGCCGTGAGCGAGTTGATATTGGTGTTGATCGTCGATGACATGAATACCTCCTGAAGAACTGACCGAACCCGGCATCGCTGCCGGCCTTGAAGCCAGTGTGAATCTGGCCGCCTAGCCAATGCCGCCGCTTTAAGGCGGAGGCCTGACGACGAGCCCGCTATGCAACCCGTTGCAAGTGTTTTCGGGCTGCCCGGGGAAAACTTTAGGCCTGATACGAAAAAGTAGGCCGTTTTTGGGCGGCTTATCGGGGCCACGCGCGGCAGGCGGCTGCCCACAATGCAGTCATCTTTCCCGCATTGCCGGCCGCAGGCAGGCACGAACCGGCGGCTGGCAGGTCCATCCACCAAAGGAGTTTCGCGATGGCATCGACTATCAACACCAATATCAGCTCCATGACAGCGCAGCGCAACCTGGGCGCCAGCCAGATGGCCCTGTCCACCGCCATCCAGCGTCTGTCATCGGGTTTGCGCATCAACAGCGCCAAGGACGACGCCGCCGGCCTGGCCATCTCGGAACGCTTCACCACCCAGATCCGCGGCCTGCACCAGGCGGCGCGCAACGCCAACGACGGTATTTCGTTGGCGCAGACTGCTGAGGGCGCGATGAGTGGCGCCAGCAACATCCTGCAACGCGTGCGTGAACTGGCCGTGCAGTCCGCCAACGCCTCCAACAGCGCCAGCGACCGCCAGGCGTTGCAGGCTGAAGTCGGCCAGCTGCTAGGGGAGCTCGACCGGATTGCCCAGACCACGGAGTTCAACGGCCAGCGCCTGCTTGACGGCACCTTTGGCACACAGCAGTTCCAGGTCGGGGCCAATGCCAACCAGACCATCACCACGTCGACTGCCAATCTGCGCACCAACATCTACGGCAACAACCAGTTGCCGGCGACGGGCGCTGCTGCGGTTCTGGCCGCTTTCGGCTCCAACGCCACCACCGCCGGCACGCTGGCCGTGAATGGTTCGCTGGGCAGCGCCAGCATCGCGGTAACCGTCAACAGCACCGCCAAGGCGAATGCCGACAAGATCAATCTGGCGTCCGCCGTTACCGGCGTCCAGGCCACTGCGCGCACGGAAGTCAGTCTGGCATTCGGCAGCGCCGGCGCCTACAGCCTGACACTGCAGTCAGACAACACCACCACGCAGGCGATTTCCTTCACGGTGTCAGCGATTTCCACGGCAGACGGCCTGTCAGCTGCTGTGGCCACCATCAACGACCAGACATCCAAGACCGGAGTGACCGCAGCCCTGAATTCCGCGGGTACCGCCGTCGTCCTGACCAATGCCACCGGTAACGACATCGCCGTGGCCGACACCACCGTCATAAACAGCGGCAACGTCACCGTACAAAAGCTCGACAGCACGGGCGCCGGCGCGGGCGCCGCCGTGGTGCTCACGGCAGACGCGACCGCAGCCACCGCCACCATCGCGGGCTACATCACGCTGGATTCGGAAAAATCCTTTGCCGCCGACGTGACCACCTCCAACATACTGGCCGCCGACATTGGCTCGACCCTGAAGAAGGTGTCCGATATCGATGTGACCACTTTCACCAAGGCCAGCGACGCCTTGAAGACGGTGGACTCGGCGCTGGCCTTCATCAGCGGCGAACGTGCACGCCTGGGTGCGCTGCAGTCGCGCTTCGAGACTTCGATTTCCAACCTGCAGGTAACGGCCGAAAACCTGGCCGCGTCGCGTTCGCGCATCATGGACGCCGACTTCGCCCAGGAAACCGCCAACCTGTCGCGCGCACAGATCCTGCAGCAGGCGGGCACGGCCATGGTGGCGCAGGCCAACCAGTTGCCGCAAGGTGTGCTGGCGCTGCTGCGCCAGTAACAGGAACGCGCGGGATTCGCGGTGCGGCCTGCAGGGCCGCGCCCACATCGGCCCTCAGCGCAGACGCTTGAGCCAGGCACCCGGCCAATGGGTGACGTTGGCATCCAGTTCACTCTCACAGAATGACCACGCCGGCTGCTCGATCCGGAACTCCGGATGGGTCGCGACAAAGTCGCGCGCCGCATCGGTCGGGTTGTCGGTTGCCCAGTGCGCGGCTCCGCGTGGAACGTCCGCCAGATCCAACATGATGCCGTCCGTGGCCACAATATAGGAGCCCACTGACACCAGACCCGCGTAGGCCTGCAACTCGGCCAGCACGTGGGCATAACTGTGATTCGAGTCCAGGATCACCAGGCAGGTCTGGCCCGGGGCAATCATCTTGCGCGCCTGTTCGACCACCTCCGGCGCGGTTGAAGAGCCCTCCACCAGCGTGATCAACCCGGCCATGGGATGGGCCTCGATGGCCTTGCGGTTGTACGGACGGATCTCGATGTCCACGCCGACCACACGACCTTTTCCCATGGCTTTGCACAGGCTGGCGTAGAACACCAGCGATCCACCGTGCGCCACGCCGGTCTCCACGATCACATCCGGCTGCAGCTGGCAGATCACCTCCTGCATGCGCAACATGTCTTCCGGCAACTGGATCACCGGGCGCCCCATCCAGGAAAAGGTGTACTGGTATTTCTGGTTCCAGCCCACCCGCACCCATTGCCGCGACAGCGCCTCGAAGGCTGCCTTGGAATACAGTGGCAGCGTGTGCGTCTGGCCGGCCTCGGTCAGGGTCATGGTCTGCGTATCCGTGTCGAGTGTGAGTTGCATGGTCGGGCTCTCAGTTCCAGTCCAGCAGCGTGGCCGGGCTGCGCTCGGCCTCCAGCAACTGCAGGGTTTCATTGGCGTAGTTGGGGTTCATCAGGATCACGTTGGCGATCTGGCGCAGCACCAGATCAGAGGGTGCGACGATCGCGTGTCCGCTGCCGGGCACATAACACCCCTGCTTGGCAGGATTGATGTCCACCAGACAGTCCAGCAGCACACGGTCCGGGTCCACCAGGTTGGCCAGCGTCACGCCTTTGGCGCCTGCGCCCCACAAGGCGACCCGGCCATGGCGCTGCAGTTCGGCAAGACGGGCCTGCCAATCCGCGCACAGCTTCTGCAACGATTGGCCATAGGCCTCGGCCAGTGCCACCACGGCGCTGCCATCGCGGGGCTCGATGGGCTGCGTGGCCGACACCAGACGCGCCTGCAACCAGAGGTACTGGCCACCAAACACCGGGTCAACTCGCTCCACTGCAAATCCGCTGGCCGCAAAGGCCGTGCACAGTGAGTCACGCGAAAATAGCGAGCAGTGCTCGTAGAAGAAATCCCACACCACCTGGTTGCGCAGGATCCACTCGACACACGGCGTCTCGAAAAAAACCCGGGCATCCGGCCGCGCAGCCAGTGCCGCACGTACCGCCCCGAGCAGGGCCAGGGGCTCGGGAACATGTTCGATCACATGGCGGCACACCACCACATCGGCGGCGACGTCGGTGCAGCTGGCGTCGTAGAACGTGCGCCGGAACTGCAGCGCCCCATCCATGTCAGCATCCGGCCCGGCATAACTGGGGTCGAATCCAAAGCCCGTATTACCTGCTCCGGGATACGCCACCAGCTTGCGCAAAAAATGGCCCTTGCCACAACCGACCTCGACGATGCGCGCATTGCGCACGCCCTGGCGCTGCACCATGTCTTCGACCAGCCCGTCCAGATAGGCATCGAACACGGCCGAATGGGACTGGGTGTTGTCGTAGTCCCGGCCGTACGAGAGCCGCGCCAGCTCAAAGGCTGCGTTGAACACGAACCCGCAACGCGTGCAGACCTGCATGTGCAGGTCCCCCTGGCCGGCGGCGACCGCACTGGCCCGGTCGGGCAAGACCAGGTTCTGGTGCACCGGCACCTTGTCACGCCGCAAGAAGGGCTGGCTGCGGGATGCACCGCAAACGGGGCAGGCTTTCACGGCGCCATCACCTCCAGCGTCGGTACCGCCGTAACGAAGCGCCCGCCCCAACCGCCGATGTCCTTCAGCTGCGCCGTCAGCTCGGCGCGCAGGTTCCAGGGCAGCAGCAATACGCAGTCGGGTTTGTCGGCCCGCAGATGCGCCAGATCCACGATGGGGATGCGGCTGCCAGGAAGGTAACGCCCTTGCTTTGCCGGGTTCAGGTCCACCACATACGACAGGAGGTCGGGCCGCACCCCGGCAAAGTTGAGCAGGGTATTGCCCTTGGCTGCCGCGCCGTAGGCCGCCACCCGAAGACCTTCGGCGCGGGCCTGCAGCAGAAATGCCAGCAGTTCGTTCTTGATTCGCACGGCCTGGGCCTGAAAGCCCGAGTAGAAGGCGGTGCCGTCCATACCCTGCGCCTGCTCCTGTGCCAACAGCGCCGCGACCCGAGCGTCGACAGCATGTCGGCCGGTGTCGGCGCGCTGGGCAAACACGCGCAGGCTGCCGCCATGGGTACCCAGTTCGACGGCGTCGAACACGGCGAGGCCGTTTGCCGCGAAGACGCGGTGCACGGTGGCCAGCGACAGATAGGAATAGTGCTCGTGGTAGGCGGTGTCGAACTGGCAGCCCTGCACCATGCGCAACAGATGCGGAAATTCGAAGGTGGCCACACCCTGCGCGTGCAGCAGCGTTGCAAATCCGGCGACGAAATCGTTGATGTCGGGAACATGGGCCAGCACGTTGTTGGCGACCATCAGATCGGCCTGGCGGCCCGCGTCGCGCAGCTCCTGCGCCAAGGCAACGCCGAAAAAGCGCTCCACGATATCCAGGCCGAGCTTGCGCGCCGCCACGGCGGTGCTGGCTGTAGGCTCAATGCCAAGGCAGGGCACACCGGCGTCACGTACGTACTGCAGCAGATAACCATCGTTGGCGGCCACTTCCACCACCATGCTCCGGGGCCCGAGCGCAAACCGCCGGACCATGTCCGCGACGTAATCGCGCGCGTGCTCCAGCCAGGAACGGGAGAACGAACTGAAGTAGGCGTAGTCCTTGTCGAACAGCTGCTCGCGCCCGGCATGGTCCTCGGTCTGCACCAGCCAGCAGTTCTGGCACACCAGCAGGCGCAGCGGAAACCATATTTCAGGCGCATTTAGCGCCGCCTGGCTGAGGTAGGCATTGGAAGGTGGCGCACTGCCCAGATCAAGAAACGGCAGCGTCAAGGGCTGCGCGCAATGGCGGCACCTCATGGGGCATGCCCGATGGCAGCCAGCCGCGGCAAGGCCGTGTCGCGCGCGGACAGGCCGACGACCGGCAACGGCCAGTGAATAGCGAGCTGCGTGTCCAGCGCAAACACGCCGGCGTCGGCCTGCGGCATATACGCCATCGAGTGGCAGTACAAAAGCTCGGCGTCTGCACTGAGGCTCTGGAACCCGTGCGCGCATCCTTCCGGTATCAGCATGGCAAGCTGGTTTTCCGCTGAAAGCGTCTCGGCATGCCAGTGGCCGTAGGTCGGCGAAGCGGCCCGCAGGTCCACCACCACGTCCCAGACAGCGCCGGCCAGGCAGCTCACGAGTTTCATTTCGGCATGCGGCGGGTTCTGCCAATGCAGGCCACGCACAGTCCCGGCCTGGGTACTGCGGCTGTGGTTGATCTGGGCGACGGGCTTGGTCCAGCCGGCTTCAGCCAGCTCTTGCGCGCAGAAGACACGGGCAAACAAGCCACGGGCATCCACCTGCGCCTGCCGGTGCACGACGCGCACGCCCGCCAGGGGGGTATCACGCAGCAGCAGCCGGCGCATGGTGGCTCGTCTCGAAATCGGCCAGATCGGCCAGGCAAAGGTCCAGCGCAGGCGTGCCCTGCGCAAAACGCCGGTACCAGGCCATGGTCTGCCTCACCGCACGCTCCAGTGGCCAGCACGGCGCCACACCCAGCACCTCGCGGGCGCGGGTGTTGTCCAGCAACAGGGTCTGGGCTTCATGCGGGCCGCTGGCCTGCGTACAGAGATGGACCTGCCCGCGCCCGAAGGCGCGTTGCGCCATCTGCACCAGTTCACCCACGTTGGCGCATTCCGCACGGTCGGGGCCGAAGTTGAAGGCGCCCGCATGGGCCGGTGTATCCCACAGTACCTGGGCCAGCCGCAGGTAACCGGCCAGCGGATCGAGTACGTGCTGCCACGGCCGTACCGCAAGGGGCCGGCGGACTTCCAGCGCCGAGTCGCTGCTCCAGGCGCGGAAGGCGTCGGGCAGCAGGCGCTCTGCAGCCCAGTCGCCACCACCCATGACATTGCCGGCCCGGGCGCTGGCGAGCGCCGTGCCCTGCTGCGCCAGAAACGCGTCGCGGTAGCTCGCAATCGCCAGTTCGGCCGCTGCCTTGCTCGCGCTGTACGGGTCGTGCCCGCCGAGCGCATCATCCTCGGCATAGGCATGGTGCGACTCGTGGTTCTGGTACACCTTGTCGGTAGTGACCGCCACCACGACGCGTACGCCACCGCAATGGCGCACAGCCTCCAGCAGGTGCGCGGTGCCCATCACATTGACGGCGAAGGTTTCCAGCGGCTGCGTGTAGGACGCTCGCACCAGCGACTGCGCAGCCAGGTGCAGGACGATCTCCGGCCGCAGACCGGCTACCAGGGTGCGCAGCGCCGCGGCGTCGCTGATGTCGCACCAGCGGCTGTCCACACGCGCTGCAATCCGCGCGGCGTCAAACAGATTGGGCTGGGTTGGCGGCGGCAGAGCGACGCCCGTGACCCGGGCCCCCAGACGCTGCAGCCACAGGGCCAGCCAGGCCCCCTTGAAACCGCTGTGGCCGGTGAGCAGCACACGCTTGCCACGCCAGAAACCGGGATCGGGCAACATCACCAGAATTTCCAGGGAGCGCGGCCGGACTGCCAGAGCTCCTCCAGCAGGTTCTTCTCGCGCAGGGTGTCCATCGGTTGCCAGAATCCGTCGTGCTCAAAAGCCATGAGTTGACCGTCGGCGGCCAGCGAAGCCATAGGGCCGACCTCCCAGGCCGTGCTGTCTTCGGCGATGCGGTCGATACAGCGCGGGGACAGCACGAAAAAGCCACCGTTGATCAGGCCGCCGTCGCCGCGCGGCTTTTCGGTGAAGCCGGTGACGCTGGCGCCCGCCATCTGCAGGGCGCCATACCGCCCCGGCGGTTGCACCGCGGTGACGGTGGCGAGTTTCCCGTGGGACCGGTGAAAACGGATCGATGCGCCGATGTCCAGGTCGGCAACGCCGTCGCCGTAGGTGAAACAGAATTCCGGTTCATCGCGCAGGTACTGCGCCACACGGCGCAGGCGCCCGCCCGTCATGGTGTCGTCGCCGGTATCGACCAGCGTGACGCGCCAGGGCTCGGCGTGTTTGGTGTGCACCTCCATCTGGTTCGTCGCCATGCAGAAGGTGACGTCCGACATGTGCAGGAAGTAGTTTGCGAAATACTCCTTGATGACATAGCCCTTGTAGCCGCAGCAGATCACGAATTCGTTGACGCCGTGCGCCGCGTACATCTTCATGATGTGCCACAGGATCGGTTTGCCACCCACTTCCACCATCGGTTTGGGGCGCAGATGGGTCTCCTCGGAGATGCGCGTGCCCAGGCCACCGGCCAGGATCACGGCCTTCATCGGGCATCCCCGGCCAGCGCGTCGACGGTGATCGGCGCCGCCGGCTCGCCGGCACAGTAACGCGCCCACATGGTGCGGTAGGCTGACTCAACACCGCGCGCAAAGCCTTTTCCATCCATCAGCGGGGAGGTCAGCATGCGCTCGCGCATGCCCGCGCGCAACTGCGCCAGCATGGCGGGGTCTGCGGCAAACGCGCAGGCCTTGTCCACGTATTCCTGTTCACTGTAGGCAACCCATTGCGGCAGGCCGATGCTGGT
>JANNDB010000929.1:0-2481 GCA_031387285.1 Betaproteobacteria bacterium
TGGGATGCGCCGGTGTTCCCGAACCTGATCAACGCGATCGAGAGCGGCGCCATCCGGCCGCTGGTGGCCAGGACCTTCCCGCTGGCGCAGATTGCCGATGCCCAGCGCCTGTTCCTGGACAAGGCGCATGTGGGAAACTTCGTGCTCATTCCTCCCCCACCGTAAGCACAGGACGGCCCGACATGATCCGAGACCCGGAAACCCTGAGCGCATTGCTCGACAGCGTGCGCCGCTTTGTGCGTGAGCGTCTCGTGCCCGCCGAGGAAGAGGTTGCCGAGAACGACCGCATTCCCGAGACAATCGTGCGCGAGATGAAGGAACTCGGTCTGTTCGGCCTGACCATCCCCGAGTCTTACGGCGGGCTGGAACTCACTATGGAGGAAGAGGCGCTGGTGATGATCGAGATGGGCAAGACCTCGCCGGCCTTTCGCTCGATTTTCGGGACCACGGTGGGTATCGGGTCGCAGGGCATCCTGATGGACGGCACGCCACAGCAAAAGGCCGAGTACCTGCCGCGCATGGCCACCGGCGAGGTGATCGCCTCGTTCGCGCTGACCGAGCCTGACGCCGGCTCCGACGCGGCCTCGCTTCGCACCACCGCGATCCGCGGCAGCGACGCGCTGGGGGACCACTACATGGTGAACGGCACCAAGCGCTACATCACCAACGCGCCGCACGCCGGCATCTTCACGCTGATGGCGCGCACCAATCCGGCGGACAAGGGCGCCAGCGGCGTGTCGGCCTTCATCGTCGATGCGAAATCGCCCGGCATCAGCCTGGGCAAGATCGACAAGAAGATGGGGCAGCGCGGCGCCCACACCTGCGACGTGATTTTCGAGAACTGCCGCGTACCCGCCGACAACCTCATCGGCCACAAGGAAGGGCAGGGCTTCAAGACTGCGATGAAGGTGCTGGAGAAAGGGCGCATTCATATCGCCGCCATCTGTGTCGGTGTGGCGCAGCGCATGCTTGACGACGCCCTGCGCTACGCGGTGGATCGCAAACAGTTCGGCCAGCCGATTGCCGAGTTCCAGCTTATACAGGCCATGCTGGCCGACAGCAAGACCGAGCTGTATGCGGCCCAATGCATGGTGCAGGACGCCGCGCGCAGGCGCGACGCCGGCGAGAACGTGTCCACCGAGGCCTCCTGCTGCAAGCTGTTTGCCTCCGAGATGTGCGGCCGGGTGGCGGATCGTGCCGTGCAGATTTTTGGTGGCGCCGGGTATCTGGCCGACTACGGCATCGAACGCTTTTACCGCGACGTGCGCCTGTTCCGTCTGTATGAGGGAACGAGCCAGATCCAGCAGATCGTGATCGCGCGCAACATGGTGCGTGCGCTGCAGTAGGTCGGCCGGCGTGCTTCGATCGCGGCGTGGAACATGGCCGGCCCGTGCGTGCTGGCTGGTCTTCCTGTTCTGTCTGCCCATGGCGTTCGCGCATGCCGACTGGGTGACGCTGGGCGGCACGACCCAGTCGGACGCGTTCATCGACCCCGCGACGGTGGAGGGGACCGGCCGCCTGCGCCGGGTCTGGACTTTGCACAACTTGCGGGCAGTCGACAAGGACGGCGACCGCTCGTACCGCAGCCTGCTCGAATACGACTGCCAGAACCGGATCTACCGCAGTGTGGAGACACTGTTCTACCCCGACGCGATGGCACGCGGCCGCGCGAGCGGGCGCAATGGCGCGGCCAGTCCCTGGCGTGCGGTGGAGGAGGGGTCCATCAGCGCGGCCATGCACACGCTGTTGTGCGCCGATTGGCGCAAGTGAGCGGGGTGGCGGGGCAGCCTGATCACATGAGCGGCCGTCGTTCGTGCCATCCGGCGGTATGACCCCTCACCATGCGCGGCGCGCGCAAAAGTGCCCGATGCCTGCTAAGCTCCATCCTCTTTCAAAACCCATGCGAGCAGACACACCATGAAACTCCATTACCACCCCGCCTCCACGACCAGCCGCCCGATCTTGATGTTCGCGGCCGAAACCGGCATTGCGCTCGACATGCAGGTTGTAGACCTGTTCACGGGTGAACATTACCAGGCCCCGTACGTGGGCAAGAATCCCAACCGTCTGGTACCTTTGCTGGAGGACGGGGATTTCCGGGTCACCGAATGCTCCGCCATCCTCAAGTACCTCGCCGAAGTCAACCATTCGCCGCTGTACCCGACGGACGCCAAGCAGCGTGCGCGCGTGAACGAGCGCATGGACTGGGCCAATACCCAGGTTTGCCGCGACCTCGTCTATGGCTTGGTCTATCCGCAGATCTTCCCGGCGCACAAGCGGCGCAGCGACGAAGCCCAGGACTCCACCCTGCAATGGGGCAAGGAGCGGGCGCAGGGCTGGCTCCAGGTGCTCAATGACCACTATCTCAATGGTAATACCCATGTTTGCGGCAACGCCATGACGATTGCCGATTTCTTCATTGCCGAGTATGTCTACCTGGCCGAACTCATTGGCAGCGACCTGGCGGCCTACCCCAACGTC
>JANNDB010001065.1:0-9666 GCA_031387285.1 Betaproteobacteria bacterium
CGCTGGCGGCGCAGTTGTACAGCGAGTTCCGCGAGTTTTTCCCGCGCAATGCGGTGGAGTATTTCGTGAGTTATTACGACTACTACCAGCCCGAGGCTTACGTGCCACAGCGCGACCTCTTTATTGAAAAAGACTCGGCCATCAACGAACACATCGAGCAGATGCGTCTCTCGTGCACCAAGAGCATCCTCGAGCGGCGCGACGTGGTGATCGTGGCCACGGTGTCTGCGATCTACGGCATCGGGCAGCCCGAGGCTTACCACCAGATGGTGATGACGCTGCGGGTGGGCGACAAGCTGGGCCAGCGCGACGTGATAGCCCAGCTGGTGCGCATGCAATACCAGCGCAACGAGGAGGACTTTGCGCGTGGCAAGTTCCGCGTGCGCGGCGACACGATCGACGTTTTCCCGGCCGAACACAGCGAATTGGCAATCCGCATCGAGCTGTTCGACGACATGGTCGAGACACTGCAGCTGTTCGACCCGCTCACCGGACGCATCCGCCAGAAGATCGTGCGCTTCACCGTCTACCCCAGCAGCCACTATGTGACGCCGCGCGACCGCGTGCTGGCCGCGGTGGAGACGATCAAGGCCGAACTGGTGGAGCGCTCGAAGGAACTGGTGGGCGCCGGCAAGCTGGTGGAGGCGCAGCGGCTGGAGCAGCGCACCCGCTTCGATCTGGAGATGCTCAGCGAGGTAGGCCACTGCAAGGGCATCGAGAACTACACGCGCCACCTCTCGGGCGCCGCGCCGGGCGACCCACCGGCCACGCTGACCGACTATCTGCCGCGCGACGCGATCATGTTCCTGGACGAGTCGCATGTCCTGATCGGGCAACTCGGTGGCATGTACAACGGTGACCGTGCGCGCAAGACGACGCTGGTTGAGTACGGGTTCCGGCTGCCCAGCGCCCTGGACAACCGCCCCCTCAAGTTCGAGGAGTTCCAGACCCGCATGCGCCAGGCGATCTTCGTGTCGGCCACGCCGGCGCAGTGGGAGCAGGACCATACCGGCCAGGTGGTGGAGCAGTTGGTGCGCCCGACCGGGCTGGTGGACCCCGAGGTGGAGGTGCGCCCGGCGACCCACCAGGTGGACGACGTGCTGCAGGAGATCCGCATCAGGGTGGAGCGCCACGAGCGGGTGCTGATCACCACGCTCACCAAACGCATGGCCGAGCAGCTCACCGACTACCTGAGCGACAACGGCGTGAAGGTGCGCTACCTGCACAGCGACGTGGATACGGTTGAGCGGGTCGAGATACTGCGCGACCTGCGCCTGGGCACCTTCGACGTGCTGGTGGGGATCAACCTGTTGCGCGAAGGCATCGACATCCCGGAGGTGTCGCTGGTGGCCATCCTGGACGCCGACAAGGAGGGCTTTCTGCGTTCCGAGCGCAGCCTGATCCAGACCATCGGGCGCGCTGCGCGCAACCTGGGCGGGCGCGCCATCCTGTATGCCGACGTGATGACCGATTCCATGAAGCGTGCGCTCGGCGAGACCAACCGCCGCCGCGAGCGCCAGATCACGCACAACCTGGCGCACGGCATCACGCCGCGCAGCATCGTGAAGGGGGTGCGCGACCTGATCGACGGTGTCTACAGCGAAAAGGCCGGGCGCGAGATGGAAAAGCTCGAGCAGGACGCCGCGCGCCGTGCAGCCGCCGAAGACATGAGCGAGAAGGACCTCAGCCGCGAGATCAAGCGGCTGGAGAAACTGATGCTGGAGCACGCTCGCAACCTCGCTTTCGAGCAGGCGGCTGCGGTGCGCGACCAGCTGGGCATCCTGAAGACGCGGGTGTTCGGGGCTTCAGGTGGCGACAATGTGGTTTCCATCTCGGCGATTGAGCGAAAACACGCTTTGTGACTGGTCAGTCTAGTTATCCGAGCAAATCACTTGGTTTTTCGCTATACTTGAGCCATTCGGTCAACTAAGCGCGGTTTGAGTGCGGTGCAGCAATGCTGTCCTGGCCCGCTCCGCGTGCAATCCGGCAACCCACAAGGTGGCCGGGCAGCCGGGTAGGCAGAACCACAAACCTCAAGGAGTTAGCGATGCGTCTCACCACCAAAGGCCGTTTTGCGGTTACCGCGATGATTGACCTCGGGCTGCGCCAGGCCAATGGCCCGGTCACACTGGCGGCTATCAGCCAGCGTCAGCACATCTCGCTGTCTTATCTGGAACAGTTGTTTGGCAAATTGCGCCGCAACGACCTGGTGGAGTCCACCCGCGGACCGGGCGGCGGTTACACGCTGGCGCGCAAGGCCTCCGAGATCACGGTGGCCGACATCATCGTCTCGGTCGACGAGCCGATCGACGCCACCCAATGCGGCGGCAAGGAAAATTGCCTGGGCGACGGCGCCCGCTGCATGACGCATGACCTGTGGGCGGCGCTGAACGTGCGCATGGTGGATTTTCTGCAGTCGGTCAGCCTGCAAAAGCTGGTGGACGAGCAACTCGCCAAAGGTCTTGAAATCGAAGACAGGCCGCATGTGAAGCGTGCCATCTCTGCAATGCCGCAATCCAAGCCGATTCGCATCAACGCCCCCAACTCGGTGTTCGCCCTGGGCAACGCCTTCCTCAAACCCTGAAGAGCCAAGGCCTTGTGATGGATACCACGCCGCATTTCCCGATCTACATGGATTACAGCGCCACCAATCCCTGTGACGACAGGGTGGTGGACGCGATGGTCCCGTGGCTTCGCCAGCATTTTGGCAACCCGGCTTCGCGCAGCCATGCCTGGGGCTGGGAGGCGGAAGCTGCGGTGGAGAAGGCGCGTGAACAGGTGGCGGCCCTGATTGGCGCCGATCCGCGCGAGATCGTCTGGACCTCCGGGGCAACCGAATCGAACAACCTGGCGCTCAAGGGAGCGGCCGGTTTCTACAAGACCAAGGGCAAACACATCATCACCGTGAAGACGGAGCACAAGGCTGTGCTCGACACCTGCCGCGAACTCGAGCGCCAGGGCTTTTCGGTCACTTACCTGGACGTACAAAGCGATGGCCTGGTCGACCTGGATGTCTTCACGGCGGCGATCCGCCCGGACACCATTCTCGCGAGCGTGATGTTTGTCAACAATGAGATTGGTGTCATCCAGGACATCGCGGCCATCGGAGGGATCTGCCGCGCCAGGGGTGTGATTTTCCATGTGGACGCGGCGCAGGCCACCGGGCGCGTGGACATCGACCTGGCGGCGTTGCCGGTGGATTTGATGAGCCTCACCTCGCACAAGACCTACGGCCCCAAGGGCATAGGCGCCTTGTTCGTACGACGCAAGCCGCGCGTGCGTATCGAGGCACAGATGCATGGCGGCGGGCATGAACGCGGCATGCGTTCGGGCACCTTGCCCACGCACCAGATCGTCGGCATGGGCGAAGCCTACCGCATTGCCAAGGCCGAGATGGCCTCCGAGAACCTGCGCATCCGAGCCCTGCATCAGCGCATGCTCGCGGGCCTGAAAGACGTTGAGCAGGTGTTCATCAACGGGCATCTCGAGAAGCGTGTTCCGCACAACCTGAACATGAGCTTCAACTACGTCGAAGGCGAGTCGCTCATCATGGGCATCAAGGGCCTGGCGGTGTCCAGCGGCTCGGCATGCACATCGGCCAGCCTGGAGCCGAGTTATGTATTGCGTGCCCTGGGGCGCAGCGATGAGCTCGCCCACAGCAGCCTGCGCATGACGATCGGCCGCTACACCACCGAGGCAGAGATCGATTACGCCGTCGAAACCATCAAGCTCAATGTCGCCAAGCTGCGCGAACTCAGCCCCTTGTGGGAGATGTTCCAGGACGGCATCGACATCAGCACCATCCAGTGGGCGGCGCATTGAGCGCCACCCGTTTTCGGCAGGAGGAAACACCATGGCATATTCAGAAAAAGTTGTAGACCACTATGAGAACCCGCGCAACGTCGGCTCGTTCGACAAGGGTGACGAATCGGTTGGCACCGGCATGGTCGGCGCACCGGCTTGCGGCGACGTGATGAAACTGCAGATCAAGGTGAACCCGCAGACCGGGGTGATTGAAGACGCCCGTTTCAAGACCTATGGCTGCGGTTCGGCGATCGCCTCTTCTTCGCTCGTGACCGAATGGGTCAAGGGCAAGACGCTGGACCAGGCCGCCGCGTTGAAGAACAGCCAGATCGCCGAGGAACTCGCGCTGCCTCCGGTCAAGATCCACTGCTCGATCCTGGCCGAAGACGCCATCAAGGCTGCCGTGGACGACTACAAGAAGAAACACAGCCACTGAAGTTGAATTGCGATGTCGGTCACCCTGTCTGAAGCCGCAGCGCGGCATGTGAATCGTTATCTTGCCAAGCGTGGCAAGGGTGTGGGGGTTCGCCTGGGCGTCAAGACCACGGGTTGTTCGGGCCTGGCCTACACGCTGGAATATGTGGATGAGCTGGCGGCGGAAGACCTGGTGTTCGAGGAGCACGGCGTGCGCGTGCTGGTCGACCCGAAAAGCCTGGCCTATATCGACGGCACGCAGCTGGACTACGTGCGTGAAGGGCTGAACGAAGGATTTCGCTTCAACAACCCGAACGAGCGTGACAAGTGCGGTTGCGGCGAATCGTTCCGGGTGTAGGGCCTGCCGGCGCTATCGGAGGGCTCACGTGACCCATAAAAAGAAGGCTATCAAGGCGCAAAGCGAAGCCTTGGCGTCGGCCAAGGCGAGTCTTTGCAACGCCGATAGCGTCGGCAGGCCCTAGTCCGTGGCGCAGTCGCCGTTATCGCTGGCCTCCAGCGACTTTGAGTTGTTTGGCGTCGTGCAGCGTTTTGCGCAGGAGCGCAGTGTCCTGGACGCGCGCTGGAAGGAACTGCAGCGCGAAGCCCATCCGGACCGTTTTGCTTCCCAGGGCGCTGCCGCCCAGCGCATCGCGATGCAGTGGTCGGTGCGCATCAACGAGGCCTACCAGCGCCTGAAAGACCCGCTCAAACGCGCCGCCTACCTGTGCGAACTGGCCGGAGAGCCGGTGAACGCCGAGAGTAATACCGCCATGCCGGCGCAGTTTCTGATGCAGCAGATGCAGTGGCGCGAAGCCCTGGACGAAGCCACCGGGCCGGGTGAAATCGAAGCCTTGCAGGCAAAGGTGCACACCGCGCGTGAGGGGTTGCTGGCCGACTGCGGCCGCTTGCTCGATGCGCAGGCTGACGCCGCCGCCGCGGTGGGCTGTGTACGCGCACTGATGTTCATCGAACGCTTCGGAGCCGATCTGGAGCAGCGCAGCGAGCAGCTGGAATCCGGCGCCCGTTCGGCAGTGAAGCACTGAAACGACCATGGCATTGCTGCAGATTTCCGAACCGGGCCAGAGCCCCAATCCGCACGAGCGGCGCATTGCCGTGGGTATCGACCTGGGCACCACGCATTCGCTGGTGGCGGTGGTGCGCAACGGCGTCGCCGAATGCCTGCCGGACGAGGCGGGCAGGGTGATCCTGCCTTCGGTCGTGCGTTACCAGGCCGGGGGTGCGCGCCAGATCGGGTACGAAGCATTGGCGCAAATTGCCCAAGACCCGCAAAATACCATCAGCTCGGTGAAACGTTTCATGGGGCGCAGCCTGAAAGACATCACCGGCCACGACCGTCTGCCATGGCAATTCCTGGACAAACCCGGCATGCTGGCCTTGCAGACAGTGGCGGGCGAGAAGTCGCCGGTGGAGGTGAGCGCCGATATTCTGGCCACGCTGCGTTACCGCGCCGAAGACAGTTTTGACGGCGAGCTGTACGGCGCCGTGATCACCGTGCCCGCGTATTTTGACGACGCGCAGCGCCAGGCCACCAAGGACGCCGCCAGGCTGGCCGGCCTGAACGTGCTGCGCCTCATCAACGAGCCGACGGCGGCTGCCATTGCCTACGGACTGGACAACGCCAGCGAAGGCGTCTACGCCATCTACGACCTTGGCGGCGGCACCTTTGACATCTCCATCCTGCGCCTGACGCAGGGCGTGTTCGAGGTGATCGCCACGGGAGGCGACTCGGCCCTGGGCGGCGACGACTACGACCGCGCACTGGCCCAATGGGCACTGGCGCAGACCGGTACCGAGCTGCGCAGTGCGGCTGACAAGGCGGCTATGGCCGTGGCCGCGCGCGCCTGCAAGGAAGCCCTGTCGTCTGCCAACCAGGCCAACCTGAAATTGCGGCTTTCCGGCGGCGATCTGACGCTGGAAGTCAGCCGCGAACAGTTTGAAGCTGCCACCCGCGCATTGACGGATCGCACCATCGCGGCTGCCCGCAAGGCCCTGCGCGATGCGCGCCTCTCAGTGCAGGACATACAGGGCGTCGTGATGGTGGGAGGATCGACGCGCATGCCGCAGGTACAGGCAGCGGTGGCCGACTTCTTCCAGCGTGCGCCGCTGAACAACCTGAACCCGGACGAAGTGGTCGCGCTGGGCGCTGCGATCCAGGCCAACCAGCTGGCGGGCAACGCGTCCTCGGGCGACCTGTTGCTGCTCGATGTGATTCCGCTCTCGCTCGGGCTGGAGACCATGGGCGGACTGGTGGAACGCATCGTGCCGCGCAACCAGACCATCCCCACCGCGATGGCGCAGGATTTCACCACCTACCAGGACGGCCAGACCGCGTTGGCCCTGCACGTGGTGCAGGGCGAGCGCGACCTGGTGGCGGACTGCCGCAGCCTGGCACGCTTCGAGTTGCGCGGCATTCCACCCATGGTGGCGGGCGCAGCGCGCATTCGCGTCACCTTCACGGTGGACGCGGACGGTCTGCTGCAGGTGTCGGCGAAGGAACAGCACAGTGGGGTCGAAGCCAGCATCAATGTCAAGCCAACCTATGGGCTTGACGACGGCGAGATCGCGCGCATGCTGCAGGAGAGTTTTTCCACGGCGGCTGCCGACATGCGCGCCCGCGCGATTGCCGAAGCCCGGCTGGACGCGCAACGCCTGCTGCTGGCCATTCAAGGTGCACTGGATGCCGATGCTGCGCTGCTCGATCCGGTGCAGCAGCAACAGATACGGGCACTGATGCAGGCACTGACCAGCGTGTTGTCAACCGACGATGCAGCCACCATCGAAGCCGCCACCAAGGCGCTGTCGGATGGAACCCAGGCGTTTGCCGCTGCACGCATGAACCAGGGTATTCGCCAGGCCCTTGCGGGCAAGAATATCGAAACCGTCTGAGCCCGCGCCATCCACCGGACCGCCATGCCCATCATCCGCATCCTGCCCCATGCCGAATACTGCCCCGAAGGTGCGCAGATGGAGGCGCCCGCCGGCACGTCCATCTGCGAGGCGCTGCTGGAAAACAAGATCCCCATCGAACATGCTTGTGACCTGAGCTGCGCCTGCACCACCTGCCACGTGATCGTGCGCGAAGGTTTTGCCTCGCTCAACGAACTCGATGAAAACGAGGAAGACCTGCTGGACCGTGCCTGGGGCCTGGAGCCGAACTCGCGGCTGAGCTGCCAGGCCATCCTGGCCCAGCAAGACCTGGTGGTGGAGATACCGCGTTACTCCATCAACCACGCCAAGGAAAACCACTGAGCGGCGCCGCCATGCGACAGATATTCCTGGATACCGAGACCACCGGCCTCTACCCGGATAGGGGTGACCGCGTCATCGAGATCGGCTGCGTGGAACTGGTGAACCGCAAGCTGACCGGCGGCCACAAGCACTTCTACCTGAATCCGGGGCGCGACAGCCATGAAGAGGCGCTGAAGATCCACGGTATCACGACCGAGTTCCTGCAGGGAAAGCCGGTGTTCGGGGCGGTGGTGGATGAGTTGCTGGCCTACCTTGCGGACGCCGAGGTGCTGATCCACAACGCCGCCTTCGACGTGGGCTTTTTGAACAATGAACTGGCCCTGGTGAACCGCCCGCCGTTCCACGGCCATGTGGCCAGCGTCACCGATACGTTGGCGATGGCCAAGTCCATGTTCCCGGGCAAGCGCAATTCGCTCGATGCCCTGTGCGACCGCCTGGGAGTGGACAACTCGGGGCGCACCCTGCATGGTGCCTTGCTCGACGCCGAACTGCTGGCCGATGTGTACATCAACATGACACGCGGGCAGGATGCGCTGCTGATCGAAGCCGGCGCAGCGCCGGGCGAGGAGGGCGCAGGCGGCAGCGTCGACTTTGCTGCATTCGACCTGGCCGTGATCGAAGCCAGCGCGCAAGAGCTCGAAGCGCATGCCGACATCCTGCGCCAGATCGACAAATCCAGTGGCGGAAAGACGGTCTGGCAGGCTTGAGGCCAGAGTGCCTGTGGCATAATTGTGGGCTGTTCCGTTGCGAACAACAGGGCGGTTAGCTCAGGGGTAGAGCACAGCATTCACACTGCTGGGGTCGGAGGTTCGAAGCCTCCACCGCCCACCAGCGTAAACACTAGGTTTCACGCTACAAACACCATAGCAAGGCGCAAGGCCTGTGCAAATTCCGGTGTAAAAATCACCCAAAAGCCCTTTTCAGTGCGTCCCGCTGCTGGCTCACCTCCAGGTGCGCATAACGCTGCGTCGTCGTGATCGTGCTGCGCCCCAGAATCTTGCTGACCGTGTACAGGTCTGCGCCCTTGGCCATCAGGATCGAGGCGCAGCTGTGGCGCAAGTCGTGGAAGTTCACCCAGGGCATCTCTGCCTTGATCCTGGCCCGCTGGTAGCTGCTCTTGAGGCCTTCGTAGTCCTTGTAGGGCAGGGGCACGTGCTTGAGCCATTGGCGCAGACCTGGCGCGATCGGGATCACCCGTGTGCGCCTTGTCTTGGTGTTGCCGCTGTGAATCGTGATGGTGTCCCGGCTGATGTCTTCCTGGCGCATCTTCAAGATCTCGCCACGGCGGCAGCCGGTAAGCAGCGCGATCCAGACCGCCGCTTCGACCGCCTCGGATCCGCTGCTGGCCAAGCGGCTGACCTGCTCGACCGTCAGGAAGATCTCGCGCTTGTTGTGGGTGGGTAGGCTCTTGACCGCCAAACCGTAGTTGGTCGCGGTCATGCCGGCGTCGAATGCCAGTGACAAGCCCTTTTTCAGGGCTGCCAGGCTGCGATTGATGGTGGCCGCCTCGTACTGTGGCCGCATGTCCCGGATGATGTTGGCGGCCACGACACGGGCCTCCGAGGCCTTATGGCCCTGCAGCCACGGTACGATGCGGGCGGCGCACAGTTTGGCCGGTGCTGGCCAGCGCAAGGTGTCAGCATGCTGAACGTACAGGGCGATGACGTTGGTCAGAGCTGGATCTTCCGTTGCAGCGGCGGCGGCATTGGCCGCGCTGGCGGTCAGGGACTGTCGGAGATCAGCTTCAAGCTGCTTGGCATCACGCGCCGTCGCATTTTCTGGGCAGATGCGATGAAGGCGTCGGCCGCCGAGCATGACGGCAGCGTGACGGCGACCGGTTTTCTTGTCGATCCAGGTTGACATGGTTTGTATTCCCTCAGCCAAAGTTTGCACTCGGCGAGATCGTACCGCTTCCCTCGGCCCACCGGGGTGCAGGGCATGCCACCCAACTCCAGGCGGCGCACAGTGGACTCGGAGATCTGCAGGGTGGCGCAGAGTTGCTGGCGGGTGAGGTCAGTCATTCTGGAAAACCCGTGTCGATCATTGGCACCTGTCTGTCGTTGCGCAACATGCTGACGGTCCCTGTGGTGGCTTGGATCTTGTCGCCAAGGATCCTCGGTTAGCTGGTTCTCGGGCTGCGCTATCACCCGCCACCTGACCGTCAAGGCAACTGCCCGG
>JANNDB010000580.1:0-14329 GCA_031387285.1 Betaproteobacteria bacterium
GGTGGAGTGAACTCGCCAGTGCGTGCCTTTCGGGCTGTAGTCGGTACGCCGCGTTTCATCCAGCGCGCCCAAGGCGCCTGTATGTGGGACGAGGCCGGACAACGCTACATCGACTACATCGGCTCCTGGGGACCGATGATCCTCGGCCATGGGCATCCAGCGGTGCTGCAGGCCGTGCGATCAGCAGCCGAGGACGGCTTTTCATTTGGAGCTCCGACCCGCCGCGAAGTCGAGCTGGTCGAGATGTTGCTGCACCTGGTGCCGTCGATGGACATGGTGCGGCTGGTCAGTTCGGGGACGGAAGCGGCCATGAGCGCGATCCGGCTGGCGCGTGGCGCCACTGGACGCAGCAAGTTCATCAAGTTCGAAGGTTGTTACCACGGTCACGCGGATGCACTGCTGGTGAAAGCGGGCTCCGGCCTGGCGACCTTCGGCAACCCGACCAGTGCCGGCGTGCCACCGGAGGTCGTGCGTGACACGCTGGTGCTGGAATACAACAACATCGACCAGCTGGAATCTGCTTTCAAGGACCATGGCGATGCGCTTGCCTGCCTGGTCATTGAGCCGATCGCCGGAAACATGAACTTTGTGCGCGCCAGCCTGCCGTTCATGCGCCGCTGCCGCGAGTTGTGCACGCAACACGGCGCCTTGCTGGTGTTTGACGAGGTGATGACCGGTTGCCGTGTCGCCCTTGGCAGCGCGCAAGGTGTGTACGCCAGGCAACTGCCGGGCTTTGAACCCGACATGACGATTCTGGGCAAGGTCATCGGTGGCGGCATGCCACTGGCCGCCTTCGGTGGCAAGCGCGCCGTCATGGAGCAACTTGCGCCGCTGGGCCCCGTGTACCAGGCTGGCACGCTCTCCGGCAATCCGGTGGCAACAGCTTGCGGCCTGGCAACGCTCAAGGAAATCATGCGGCCTGGCTTCTTTGACGAACTGACCGCAAGGACGCGCAGGCTGGTTGATGGTTTGGTCAGCGCCGCCGCATCGTCGGGCGTCCCATTCTGCGGCGACAGTGAAGGCGGGATGTTCGGATTCTTCCTGCTGGAAACACTGCCGCACAATTACCCACAGGTAATGCGTTCAGACACACAGCGCTTCAACCGGTTCTTTCACGGCATGCTCGAGCGTGGTTTCTATTTTGCGCCCGCACTGTACGAGGCCGGGTTTGTCAGCGCCGCGCATTCCGACGCCGACATCGCCGCGACGGTCGCCGCAGCCAGCGAGGTCTTTCAGGCCTTGTAGCCATGCTCCACTCGGTGCCGGAGGAACATCGGCGTGCACCTTGTTACGAATCGTCACATGGGCCGGAGCCAATACGGCACAGTCGGGGCTAGACTGGCCCTGTGACGCTGCAAGACAGGAGGTATGCCATGCAACGAAATCTCTGGATTGTGGGCCTGCTGGCGTGTGCCGGGCCGCTGTTCGCGCAGGATCTGGGTCGGGTGTTATCGAGTACGCCGCTTGTCACGCAAGTGCAGGTGCCGCGCCAGGTATGCAGCGTGGAGTCCCAGCAGATCAGTGGTCAGAAATCCGGCGCAGGAGCCGCGCTGGGCGCCGTCGCCGGGGGCGCTGTAGGCAATTCGATCGGGCACGGTAGTGGTCGCGCTGCGGCCACGATGCTTGGCATTGTTGGCGGCCTGATGATCGGCGACCGCATTGAAGGTCCGCCGGCCGCGCAAACGCAAAACGTGCAGCGCTGTACCACGCAGACCATGATCGAGAACCGCGTGTCAACCTGGCAAGTGGTTTATGAGTATGCGGGAAAGCAGTATTCGGTCCAGATGCCCTATGACCCGGGGCCCTACGTGAAGCTGCAGATCGCGCCGGCGGACATGATGCCGCCGCCTGCGCCACCCGTCAGTGTCGCTCCAACGACCATCTACCAAAGCGCTCCCGCCCGCGTGATCTACAGCGAAACGGTGTTTGTGCCAACCACTCCTGTCTGGGTCACCACTTATCCGCCGTATCCCTACCGGCCATCGATAGGCTTCAACCTTGAGTACAGCACGGGGTTCCACCGCCACGGCCACTGGCGCTGAACGGCCAGCGTGGTGGATTGCGGCACTTCAGTGGCGGAAGTGCCGCACGCCAGTGAACGCCATCGCCACGCCCCGTTCGTCCGCAGCGGCGATCACCTCGTCGTCGCGCATGCTGCCTCCCGGCTGGACAATACAAGCGGCACCCGCGTCGACCACTGCATCAAGGCCGTCGCGGAAGGGGAAAAACGCATCGCTTGCCACCACGCTGCCGGCCAGCGACAAGCCGGCGTGTTGTGCCTTGATGGCGGCGATGCGCGCCGAATCGAGCCGGCTCATCTGTCCGGCCCCGACGCCAAGCGTCATGCCGTCCGCGCAGAAAACAATCGCATTCGACTTGACGTACTTGGCGACTTTCCAGGCAAAGAGCATGTCCGCCATCTGCGCCGCCGTCGGCTGAACACGGGTCACCACGCGCAGATCCGACGCGGCGATCTCGTGGTTGTCAGCGGTCTGCATCAACAAGCCGGAGCCGACCCGCTTCACATCGACCGCGTTGCGCCCCTGCTCCCAGGCACTGGCGCCACCCGGCGGAAGTTCGAGTTGCAGCAATCGCACATTGGCCTTGGCCTTGAAGATCGCCAGGGCCTCGTCTGAAAATGCCGGGGCCATCAGCACCTCCACGAACTGGCGGCTGACGGCCTCGGCAGCGGCGCGGTCGAGTGGGCAGTTGAAGGCGATGATGCCGCCGAAGGCCGACGTCGGATCGGTTTTCCAGGCGCTGGAATAGGCCTGCAGCGCCGACGATCCTTGCGCAACACCACAGGGGTTCGCATGTTTGACGATCACGCAGGCCGGGCCTGAAAATCCCTTGACGCATTCCCATGCTGCATCGGCGTCGGCGATGTTGTTGTAGCTGAGCTCCTTGCCCTGCAACTGTCGGGCCGTCGCGAGCGAGCCTGGCGCCGGATACAGATCGCGGTAATAGGCAGCCTGCTGGTGCGGGTTCTCACCATAGCGCAATTCCTGCAATTTCACAAAACGACCGTTCGACTGGCCGGGGAACAGCGATCGATTGCCGTCCGGCGTGATACCCGACAGGTAATCGCTGATGGCACCGTCATACTGGCTGATGCGGTTGAACGCCGTAACCGCCAGCGCAAACCGGGTCTTGTCGGAGACTGCACCATTGCTGCGCAACTCGTCCAAGACCGGCAAGTACTGCGCCGGGTCAGTGAGCACCGCCACACCTTGCCAGTTTTTCGCCGCGCTGCGCACCATCGCAGGACCACCGATGTCGATGTTCTCGATGGCATCCTCAAGCGTGCAGCCAGGACGAGCCACGGTTGCCTCGAACGGATACAGGTTGACCACGAGCAGGTCGATCAGGCCGATATCGTGTCCCCGCAGCGCCTCCATGTGTGCCGGCAGTTCGCGCCGTGCCAACAGGCCGCCATGCACCCGCGGGTGCAGCGTCTTGACGCGTCCATCCAGCATTTCGGGAAAACCGGTCAACTCCGCGACCTCCGTGACATGCAGACCATGCGAAGCCAGCAGACTGGCCGTTCCGCCGGTGGATACCAGAGTCACCCCAAGGGCCTGCAAGGCAGTGGCAAGTTCGACGATGCCGGTCTTGTCCGAGACCGAGAGCAGTGCTTTCATGGGGAATACCAGTCAATCGAGCAGTTTGTGCTCGAGCAGCTTCTTGCGCAGGGTATTGCGATTGAGCCCAAGCCACTGGGCTGCGCGCGACTGGTTGTGTTCGGCCTGCTGCATGACGACCTCGAACAACGGCTTCTCAAGGACCCGCACCATCATCTCGTACAGTCCGCCGGGTTCGGTTCCGCGCAAGTCCTTGAAGTAACCGTCCAGGCTGGCACGCACACTCTCTTCGATTTGCTTCTTGCTCACGCAATTCCCTCCATTTCCTGCGCAGGCGTGGTCGCGCAGCTGGTTCCAGCAGCGTCCGGCAGACGGTCATGCTGTTCGCCGAGGCGGTCAAAAAAAGCGCCAACCGCGGCACTCTGGGCCACGCTGTCTTCCAGCAGATTCATACGGTCACGAAAATCATCGCCGCCCGGCAATCCACGCACATACCAGCCGATGTGCTTGCGAGCGCTCAACACGCCGGAAAACTCACCGTACAGGCTGTAGTGGTCTTCCAGGTGTTCGAGCAACCAGCGCTTGACCTCCACAACCAGTGGCTGCGCCAGGTGTTCACCAGTCTGCATGTAATGCGCCATGTCGCGAAATATCCAGGGACGTCCTTGCGCCGCTCGCCCCATCATCACCGCGTCCGCACCGGTCAGCGCAAGTACGTCGCGCGCTTTTTCCGCACTCGTGATGTCGCCGTTGGCCACCACCGGTATGTTCAACGCCGCCTTGACCCGACGCACGGTCTCGTGTTCCGCCACACCGCGATAACCCTGCTCCCGGGTACGCCCGTGCACCACCACCATCTGCACGCCCGCGTTCTGCGCCGCCAGGGCGATTTCCAGCGCATTGCGGGCGCTGTGGCACCATCCCGTGCGCATCTTCAAGGTGACCGGCACCCCATGCGGCTCGCAGGCGCGCACCACCGCATCGATGATCGACAAGGCAAGCGCCGCATCCTGCATGAGCGCCGAGCCAGCCCATTTGTTGCACACCTTCTTGGCCGGGCAGCCCATGTTGATGTCAATGATCTGGGCGCCCCGGTCCAGGTTGTAGCGCGCGGCCTGCGCCATCATGCCGGGTTCGGTGCCGGCAATCTGCACGGCAATAGGGCCGGGTTCACCATCATGGTTGGCGCGCCGCGAGGTCTTCAGCGATTTCCACAAGTCCGGCCGTGAAGTCACCATCTCGCTGACCGCATGACCGGCGCCGAGCCGACGGCACAACTGCCGAAACGGCCTGTCCGTGACGCCGGCCATCGGCGCTACGAAGTAGCGGTTCGCGATGTCGAACGGACCAATTTTCATGTTTACTGCGGCGGCGAACAGGGGTGGGGCGGGATGGCCATGCGGGCTGGCGGTCTGATTCTATCTGCCCAAAATTTCAGCAATTGAAATGCGCGCGCCCACTTGCCCCTCCCTATACTGATGCAACGCATGGAAGCCTGGATCGACCCACTGCTGGCACTGCTGGCCCTACCGAAGTTCGGTCTGGGCACGGTGTTCGTCATCTCCTTCGTGTCCGCCACACTGCTTCCGCTGGGGTCCGAGCCCGCCGTGTTCGGCCTGGTCAAGCTCAATCCAGCGCTGTTCTGGCCGGCGATCCTGGTGGCCACCGCTGGTAATACGCTGGGCGGCGCACTCACGTGGGCCATGGGCTACGGAACGCACGAACTCGTTGATCGCAACAGCCAGCGCTCCGGCCACGTCAAGGCACTTCAGTGGCTGGAACGGCTCGGGCCCAAGGCCTGTCTGCTGTCCTGGCTGCCGGGCGTTGGAGATCCGCTGTGCGCCGTGGCAGGGTGGTTGCGCCTGCCGTTCTGGCCCTGTGTCCTGTTCATGGGCATCGGCAAATTTCTGCGTTACGTCGTCATGACGGCCGCGCTCATCTGGGTTTTCCCGGGGGTCTGGTCCTGAGTGGCCCCACTGGAGTGTGCAGGCCCGTGCGGTCCACGCGTCCGATAATTAGACGATGGAAACCAAATGGCTTGAAGATTTCGTAAGCTTGGCCGAGACGCGCAGCTTCAGCCGTTCAGCCCAGTTGCGGCACGTCACCCAGCCAGCGTTCTCACGACGCATTCAGTCGCTGGAGGCGTGGGCCGGTACCGATCTCGTCGACAGGAGTTCCTATCCGACGCGCCTGACGCCTGCCGGGGAAACCCTTTACGACCAGGCGCTGGAAATGCTGCAGTCCTTGCAGAGTACCCGTGCGATGCTGCGTGGCCACACTTCGGCGGGGCAGGACGTGATCGAGTTTGCGGTGCCGCACACCCTTGCCTTCACGTTTTTCCCGGCATGGGTGGTGGGGCTGCGGGAGCACTTCGGCCCCATCAAGAGTCGCCTGATCGCGCTCAATGTGCACGATGCCGTGTTGCGGCTGGTTGAAGGCAGTTGTGACGTGCTGATCGCCTACCACCACAGCTCGCAACCGTTCCAGCTTGATCCACAGCGTTACGAGATGGTGAGCCTGGGCGAAGAAACCATCGCACCCTATGTCAAACCGGATTCCAGCGGCAGGCCCCTGTACAGCCTGCCCGGGCGCGCCGGGCAGCCGCTGCCCTATCTGGGGTACGCGCCGGGCGCCTATCTCGGTCAGATGGTGGACCTGATCCTCAAGCAGTCGACCACCGCCATCCACTTTGACCGGGTGTATGAAACCGACATGGCTGAAGGCCTGAAGGCCATGGCTCTGGAAGGACACGGGGTCGCGTTTCTTCCGTTCAGCGCAGTGAAAAAGGAACTGCGCGCCCAGCGCCTTGTGAGCGCCATGCCGGCGGACCTGCCGGCGTTGCAGATCACCATGGACATCCGGGCCTACCGGGAGGCCCCTCCGCATCCCGATGCGGCCCGCGGGACGGCCCGCAGTGCCAAGACTATTGCTGCAACTGGCAGCAAGCCACGCCCCCTCAACGCCAGGACCGGTGCCCAGGCACTGTGGGCCTTTCTACAACAGCAAAAAGCACCGGCGTGAGCCGAACATCGCTGCGACTACCGGATGAGTCCAATGCAAAACCCTGGCAGTATCTCCCTGACCCGACCGGACGACTGGCACGTGCACGTGCGCGATGGCGACGTGCTGGGTTGCGTGGTGCCGCACACCGCCGCCCAGTTTGGCCGCGCGGTGATCATGCCCAACCTGCGCCCGCCCATCACCACGGTGCAGATGGCGCAGGACTATGCCCGGCGCATCAGTTCGGTATTGCCTGCGGGTTCCGACTTTGAGCCCCTGATGACGCTTTACCTGACGGACAAGCTCGATCCGCAGGAAATCTTGCGTGCGCGCGACACCGTGCAAGGCGCGCCCGGCACACGTGTGATGGCGGTCAAGTTCTACCCGGCCGGCGCCACCACCAACAGCGACGCCGGCGTGACCGCGTTGCACAAGGTCTACCGTGTTCTGGAGACCATGCAGGAAACTGGAATGCCGCTGCTCGTGCACGGCGAGGTGACTACGCCCGACATCGACCTGTTTGATCGCGAAGCCGTGTTCATCGACACCCAGCTGATTCCTCTGCGGCGCGACTTCCCGCAGCTGAAGATCGTGCTGGAGCACATCACCACGGAGCAGGCGACGCAGTACGTCAGCTCCGCTGGTCCGCTGACGGCTGCAACCATTACTGCACACCATTTGCTGTTCAACCGCAATGCCCTGTTTACCGGGGGTATGCGGCCACACTACTACTGCCTGCCGGTGCTCAAACGCGAGAAACATCGGCGCGCTCTGGTTCAGGCGGCGACCAGCGACTGCCCGCAATTCTTTCTTGGCACGGACAGCGCCCCTCACGCCGTGCACCTGAAGGAGCATGCAAGCGGATGTGCCGGCTGTTACACGGCCCACGCCGCGCTGGAGTTGTATGCCCAGGCATTTGATTCGGTTGGCGCCTTGTCCCGGCTGGAGGCGTTCGCCAGCTTCAATGGCCCGGATTTTTATGGACTGCCACGCAACACCGGACGCGTCACGCTGCGCCGCGAAACATGGCGGGTGCCAGCCGATTTTGAGTTTGGCCAGACGCGCCTGGTGCCTTTGGGCGCCGGGGAACCGCTGTCATGGCGGCTGTAGGGCGCAGCCCGCCAGAAAACTGCATTGTTGTCGACTGGACCCAGCCCTGGTACCGTCCCTGGAGCGCCATCGGCGCCCCTGTCGCCGATGCCATCAACCAGGGCACACCGCCCTGGGATGCCTGCAACAACAGCGGCACCGCGCCAGTACTTTTTGTGAAGCAGGCACCGCTGCCGCGCGGGATGTCCTATGAACAAGCGATCCACCAAACCGGAAACTGCCCGACCCGCAGCGGTCTGCATGACTTCTTCAACGCGCTGTGCTGGATGCGGTATCCGCGAACCAAACTGAAACTCAACACCCTGCAGGCCGAACAGATTGCCAGGCTGGGCATCGGAGCGGTCCGTGGCGCAACGCGCGACGCCCTGACGCTGTTTGACGAAAACGCGGCGCTCCTGCAGGCACCTGACGCCCTTTGGGACGCCCTGGTGCGCAAGGATTGGCAATGCCTTTATGGCGCATTGCGCGCCCAATGGACGGGCGCCCGGGTGCATCCATTCGGCCACGCGCTGCTGGAAAAGCTGGCCAAGCCGCGCAAATCGATCACCGCCCACGTCTACCGCGTGCCCGCACATCTCCCCGATGACGACGCCTTGGACGATTGGCTCGCATCAGGACTCAGCGCGGATGCGCTCGCAATCAAGCCCTTTGCGCATTTGCCCATTCTGGGAGTCCCCGGTTGGTGGGCAGACAACGGTGACCCGGCCTTTTATGATGACCCTGCCGTTTTCCGGCATCAGCGAACCTGTGGAATCCCGGGGCAATAACCGCAGGACACGTGGGCATTCCACCCCGCAGGTCTTGAACTCTCGCGGCAATTGCCTCATATTCGCAACACCTCCCGCCCTCGCGGGCACTCCCTGAAAGACCTGTAATGAAGAGAATCCTGCTGTTCGTGATGACCAACCTGGCCGTTGTCGCCGTGCTGGGCATCGTCGCCAACCTGTTTGGCGTGAATCGCTACATCACCGCAAACGGGTTGAACCTGGGCGTCTTGCTGGGCTTTGCCCTGATCATGGGATTTGGCGGCGCCATCATTTCGTTGCTAATCAGCAAGCCCGTCGCCAAGTGGAGCGCCGGGGTGCGCGTCATCGACCAGCCACAAAATGTGGACGAAGCCTGGATCGTGGAGACCGTGCGCAAGTTCGCCGACAAGGCCGGCATTGGCATGCCCGAGGTGGGAATTTTCGAAGGGGACCCGAACGCATTTGCCACCGGCGCCTTCAAGAATTCAGCGCTGGTTGCGGTGTCCACCGGTCTGCTGCAGGGCATGACACGCGAAGAGGTGGAAGCCGTGATCGGCCATGAGGTGGCCCACATTGCCAACGGGGACATGGTCACCATGACCCTGATCCAGGGCGTCATGAACACCTTCGTGGTGTTCCTCAGCCGCGTGATCGGTTATGCAGTCGACAGCTTTCTGCGTCGCGGAAGCGACCAGCAGTCCGGCCCCGGCATTGGCTACATGATCACGACCATCGTGCTCGACATCATTCTGGGCTTTGTTGCGGCCATCATCGTGGCCTGGTTCTCGCGTCAGCGTGAATTCCGCGCCGACGCCGGCGCAGCCCAGTTGATGGGCCGTCGCCAGCCGATGATGAATGCCTTGGCGCGACTTGGTGGCATGACGCCTGGCGAACTGCCCAAGAGCGTTTCGGCCATGGGCATCGTTGGTGGGATCGGCAAGCTGTTTGCCACGCACCCGCCGATTGAGGAACGCATCGCCGCGCTGCGCGACGCTCAGGGCTGAGCCAGGGCCGCGCGCGCAAGCGCCTCTGCCACGCGGATGCCGTCCACACCCGCGGAGAGGATGCCGCCAGCGTAACCAGCACCCTCCCCGGCCGGGTACAGGCCGCGCACATGGAGGGTCTGCATATCTTCACCGCGGTTGATACGCAAGGGTGACGAGGTACGGGTCTCGACACCGGTCAGCACCGCATCCGACCGGTTGAAGCCGGCGATCTTGCGCCCGAAAACCGGCAACGCCTCCCGGATCGCTTCAATCGCGTACGGTGGCAAGGCGCTCTCCAGACTGCCCAGGCGGACCCCCGGTTGATAGGATGGCTTGACCTCACCCAGCGCGGTAGAAGCGCGGTTCGCCAGAAAGTCACCCACCAGCTGGCCCGGCGCAAAGTAACCACCACCGCCCAGCTCAAATGCCGTGGACTCCAGCTGTCGCTGCAACACCATACCGGCCAATGGATGCACACCACCGCGCCACGCCAGCCCGGCGGCAGTCTGCAGGCTCGCGTCGTCCAGCGGGTAGTCGTCCGGGGCAACGCCAACGACGATCCCCGCATTCGCATTGCGTTCGTTGCGCGAATACTGGCTCATGCCGTTCGTGACAACGCGCCCGGGCTCCGAGGTGGCAGCCACAACCGTACCACCCGGGCACATGCAAAAACTGTAGACCGAGCGGCCGTTGCCGGCATGGTGCACCAGCTTGTATTCCGCAGCGCCCAGCGCCGGATGCCCGGCGTGTCGGCCCCAGCGCGCACGGTCGATCATGCCCTGCGGGTGCTCGATGCGAAAGCCGATGGAAAAAGGTTTTGCCTCCATCGGCACACCGCGCTCGAACAACATGGCAAAGGTATCGCGCGCGCTGTGACCCAACGCCAGCACCAGTTGCGCAACTGCAAGCGTATAGCGGGAGTCGGCAACGGTATCGAGCACGGTGATGGCGCGCAGTGCCCGGGTTCGCGCCTGTGCGTCGGGCGGGCAATCGGCCAGTTCGATATCCACCAGGCGATGCCCGAAGCGGAATTCGCCACCCAACGCGATCACCTGCTCGCGCATGTTCTCCTCCACCTTGACCAGCTTGAACGTGCCGATATGCGGGTGGGCATCGACCAGAATCCCGGGCGGCGCGCCGGCCCGCACAAACTCCTGCATCACCTTGCGTCCCAGGAACCGCGGGTCTTTGATCTGGCTCCATAACTTGCCGTCCGAGAACGTGCCGGCACCGCCTTCGCCGAACTGCACGTTGGATTCGCTCTGCAACACCCCCTTGCGCCACAGACCCCAGGTATCACGTGTGCGCTGGCGTACCGTCTGGCCGCGTTCAAGAATGATGGGCCTGAGGCCCATCTGCGCCAGCAACAAGGCAGCGAACATGCCACAGGGGCCGAATCCCACAACGACCGGCCGCGGCGCGCCGGTACCCGGCCAGCCAGCTGGCGCGCGCGCCACCAGGTGGTAGTCCATGGGTGGTGTTGCAGAGACATGGATATCCGCCTGCAGTCGCTGCAACACCGCGGCCTCCAGCTCCGGCGTCGCCAGTCGCACGTCCACCACATAGACGAACCACAACACGGCCTTGCGCGCGTCCACGCTGCGCTTGAAAACCACACTCGCGGCGACGTCCGAGGCGTCGAGTGAAAGTCGCCGCAGCACCAGCGCGTCCAGATCGGACGGCGCATGGTCCAGCGGCAGTTTGAGTTCGGTCAGGCGGATCATGCAGAGCCCGCACCTCACCGCGGGTTTTCTAAACGCGCGATTGTCTCAGGAGTGGATAATCTCGATTGTGAGGATCACCAGGCTGTCGCTGGTGCAGGCCGCAAGGCCGGTGCGCAAGCACCGGGTGGAAACACCGCACTGGAGGAACGTCCGGACTGCACAGGGTGGCGTAGCAGCTAACGGCTGTCCATTGAGTGCTGGTGGCGCAAGCTGCTGGCGCAAGGTGAGGATCAGAGCAACAGAGACGAGTCGTGGCGCGGGGCAACCCGTGCCGCGGGTGAAACGGGCAATCTCTACGCGCAGCAATACCAAATAGGCACACACGCAGTGGCGCGGTTCGCCGTGGCAAGGCACCCGGGGCCCCCGGGTTGTGTGCGGGTAGGTAGCACCGAGCCGTCGGGTGACCGGCGGCCCAGATTAATGACAGTCAGGCCGGGGGTAACCCCGGTTCACAGAATCCGGCGTATCGGTGGTTCTCACACTTATCTACCGTATCCATAGAACAGGGCATTGACCATCATGCAAGCTGCCACCACCACCATTCATGGTTACCACGCCCATGTGTATTTCGGGCCGGACAGTGTTGCAGCCGCACGCGCCGTGTGTGAGGCGGCTGCGCAGCAATTTCCCTTGAAGATGGGCCGCGTGCATGAAAAACCGGTCGGCCCGCATCCCGACTGGAGTTGTCAGCTGGCATTCAAGGCGCCATTGTTCGCGGACGTGATTCCCTGGCTGGCGCTGAACCGCAACGGGCTGGTCGTGTTCATCCACCCGATCACCGGCAATGACCTCGTCGACCACCGCGACCGCGCCATCTGGATGGGCGCGGTACGCCCGCTGGATTTGAGCGTGCTGCCGGAAACCTCGACTGAATACGACCTTTGACCTGTGCCGCCCTGCGCGCTTCAAGGCGCAGCGGCAAGTGCCTCGATACGCTGTACGTGTGCCAGCAGGGAGCGCTTGGCCACCGGCCACATCCTCGGCGGCACGTCGTCATAGGCACGCGCCACCCAATCGTCCATCGAACCATCCGGCAGCGCCTGCATGACGGCCAGCACTTTGGCCTCCCGCTTGAGACGGTGCGCCTTGAGCTGCGCGATCGCTTCCCGAGCCGGACCCAGTACATGGCCGTGGGCCGGCAGGATGAACGCGATACCGTGCGCGCCGCAGGCCGCCGCCAGACGATCCAGTGAGTTCAGGTAGTCGGTCATGTCCCCGTCTGGCGGGTCGACCACCGTCGTGCTGCCATTGAGTATGTGGTCACCACTGAACAGCAGGCCATCCTCCAGCAGCACCAGGCACAAGTGATTGGCTGCGTGCCCTGGGGTATGCATGACCAGCAGCGTGTGCCCCGGGCCGTCCTGCGGCGCCAACGGCAGCAGCCGCAGTTCCTCCAGATCGGTGAGTTCCGCGTCCGGCACGAACTCACTGGCCACCCGCGACGTCGGCGCACTTGGCAGGCCCAGGATCGGCGGGTGCCGTGCGCACATGGCCTGTAGCGGCCGGGCGCCCGGTGAATGGTCTGGATGCGAATGGGTGCACACGATCATGCGCACATCACCGCCGGCCGCCTGCCACAGGCGCTGCAGGTGGGCCGCGTCGGCGGGACCAGGGTCGATCACGATGTAGCCGGTGCGGGGATCGCCCACCAGGTAACTGTTGGTGCCAGGCCCGGTCATGGCGCCCGGGTTGGGAGCTGTCAGCCGCATCACGTTTTTCAACAAGGGCACTAAGGCCGCGGTTTGCCAGTCCAGGTGATGCACCATCTGGCCATCGGGTGATACCAGCTCCAGCTCGCCAAAGGGATGCTCGTGCTCCATATAGCGCGTTTCCTTGCCGCCCACAAAGCCCGCGCGCGGACAACTTGTCCACAGCGGCTGCCCGGTCGCAGCACACGCCGTCAAAAGCGCGTCAACCGTGGCATAGGCACGCAGGCGCTGCAGGGTGCGGATAGTCGGAAAAATAATGAAGAACTCGCCGGCTTCGTGACGCGACAGCGCCAGAGCCGGCGCAATCCATACCGGTTCAAACTGCTCGCTTTCGTCGGCCACAGGTGTCTGGTCCGACGGCATGCGTGCCACCAGAAACGGAACGTCAAAGCGGCGTGGCAAATCCCGGTCGGTAATCCAGCGCGCCAACTCAAACACCCCATCGGCAGCCAGTCGCAGACCGTTTGCCGCGCACTGTGCGGCAAACGGAGCGCTACGGTCCAGACCGGCTACATCGGATTGGGTGGCCATGCGCCCATCCGCGTGGCGTGCAAGCAGGACGCCCAATTCCTCAAAACTCTCCCGGATGCCAGCCACCGCCTGGGTCAGCTGCAGATCCGACTGGCCCGAGCGGCGCAGCGCCTGGTCATGCGCCAACGCGTCCGCAGGATCAATGGCGCCGCCGGGAAACACGTAGGCACCGGGGGCAAAACTCGCTGTCAATGCGCGCCGCGTCATCAGAACTTCTATTCCGCCGGCTGTGTCGCGCAACAAAAGGACGGTCGCGGCCGGGCGCGGCGTGGCCGGTTCACGTTGTACATGGAGAAGTTGGCTGGAGCGTGGCATCCGGGCATTTTGCCGCCAATCGGCAAGTGGCGGCTTGGCGCGACTGGTCAGGGCAGCCCCCGGGTCGTACCAGCCCTTCAGGGGATAATCCTGCCATGCGGGTACCCTTTACCAAGATGCAGGGCGCGGGTAACGACTTTGTCGTGCTCGACGAGACGCGCCGGCACTTTGGCCTGCAGCCGGCGCAGTACCGGTTTCTGGGTGACCGTCACTTTGGCGTTGGCGCCGACCAGATTCTGACCGTGCGCCCTTCCCCCGGTGCCGGAATCGACTTCGAATACCTGATCCACAACGCTGACGGCCAGGAGGTTGAGCATTGCGGCAACGGCGCGCGTTGCTTTCTGAAGTTCGTGCACGAGCGCAAGCTGACGGACAAGCCGGCTGTTGCGGTGAAGACCATGAATCGCGTGCTCGAGCTGCGCTGGCGCGGTGATGGCCAGGTGCGGGTTGACATGGGCGCTCCCCGCTTCGAGCCGGCGCAGATTCCTTTTCTGCCCCCCTCCCCGCTGGTGACGGGTAGCTCCAACCAATGGGACATACCCCTGCGCGAAGCTGCAGGCGGATGGGTGCGTGTCGCCGTCGTGTCCATGGGCAACCCGCACGCGGTGCTTCTGGTGGATGACGTGG
>JANNDB010001110.1:0-6413 GCA_031387285.1 Betaproteobacteria bacterium
CAGATACTGAAAAAAATCGTAGTGTTTCGAAATGCTGCAAACCTGCAAGCCGAGGTGGTGGCGCACTTACTGTACGGCGCTGACGGGGCTGTCCGTACCATTCTCGGTTGCCTTTTCCTGGCGATCGAGCGCGATCGCCACGGCATGCGGCGTCGCACCCGCCGCGCGGATGATGGCGATCGACTCGCGCACCGCGGTGCCCGCTGACATCACATCGTCGACGATCAGCACGCGGCCGCGCAATGGCGCGCCGACCAGCGTGCCGCCTTCGCCATGGTCCTTGGCTTCCTTGCGGTTGTAGGCAAAAGGCACGTTGCGCCCGAGCCGGACCAACTCCACGGCCAGTGCCGCGCCCAACGGAATTCCCTTGTAGGCCGGGCCAAACACCATGTCGAAAGCGACGCCGCTTTCCAGGACCCGCTGGGCATAAAACTGCGCCAGACGGCCCAATTTGGCACCGTCGTCAAACAGGCCCGCATTGAAGAAGTAAGGACTCAGGCGACCTGCCTTGGTCTTGAATTCGCCAAAGCGCAATACGCCACAATCAACGGAGAATTGCACAAAATCCAGCGCCAGCGCGTCCTGGACAACGGCCTGGTCCGGCGCCTGGCCGCTCTGGCCGCTCTGGCCGCCCCTTGTATCCGACATGGAGACTTCCTTGCTCAAATTAACCAGCCTGAACCTCAATGGCATTCGCTCCGCCACCAGCAAGGGGCTCGAAGCCTGGATCGCCCAGAGCAAACCGGATTGTATTTGCGTGCAGGAAGTGAGGGCCCAGGCAGCCGACATCGCCGGCCGCTTCGAGTCACTGGCCGGATTGCGCGGGTACTTCCACTTCGCGGAGAAGAAAGGATACGCCGGCGTGGCCGCCTACTCGCGTTTTGAGCCAAGCGACGTGGTGACCGGAGTCGGGTCACCCGAATTCGATGCGGAAGGGCGTTATGTGGAATTGCGCTTTGATACGCCCAAGCGCAAGCTGTCGGTGATCAGCAGCTACTTCCCAAGCGGCTCATCCGGTGAAGAGCGCCAGCAGGCGAAATTCCGCTTTCTGGCGCATTTCTACCCGCACCTGGGCAAACTCAAAAAGAAGCGGGACTTCATCCTGTGTGGCGATGTCAACATCGCGCACAAGGAGATCGACCTGAAGAACTGGAAGAGCAACCAGAAAAACTCGGGCTTCCTGCCCGAGGAACGCGCCTGGATGACCCGGTTGCTCGACAAAGCCGGCATGGTCGACGTGTACCGGCAACTGCACCCGGACACTACCGATAGCGCCTACACCTGGTGGAGCACCCGCGGTCAGGCGTACACAAACAACGTGGGGTGGCGGCTGGACTACCACCTGGCGACGCCACTTCTTGCTGCCGGTGCGCGCAAGGCGGACATTTACAAGGGCGAGAAGTTTTCCGACCACGCGCCGATCACGATCGACTACGACTGGAGTTTGTGACGGTATCAAAGGCGATTGTTTGGCGCCACACGCCGGCAATACGCATACCATGCGGATAACTTCCTTCGGCAATCACCAACCTCTGCCCCGTGTTCTTTTCGAGTATTCGATCAATTCCGCAAAATTCCTGTGCGGCGCGTCGCTGGGGACAAGGCGGTGAGCTCAAAGCAACCTGACGCGCGCAGGTTGGGTTGGGACCGCAGAAGCCAATACCCGACGGATGCAGAACGCGGCATTGTTGACGCGCAAAGGTGGGGGCTAAGCAAGCCTCTTTTGCCGCAATGGTGCACAGCGGCACCGATACACTGTTCGAAGGTCGGGACATTACAACCCGCGGTCCAAAATTCAATGAACCTCCATCCCATCGCCGCCGAAAGGCTGACGACTCAGCAGACGTCGCGCGCAGCGAGCAGTGGCGGCCAAAGCTTTCAACTCGCCTACGCCAAGGTCTGCGACATGCTCTACGCGCCGGGTGCGGCGGACGCCGCGCCAGATCGGACGCCGTACGCGCAGCAGGACCCGATGCCGGGGGCAAACACCGCGCATACCGTCCACAAAGGTGAAACGCTGTCCGGCATCGTGCGCGCGCGACTGGCAACGATGGGCGCTGCGGCGGACGCAGGGGCGTTGCGGGAGGGCGTTGCGCGACTCGCCAACGCAAACAACATTCCCAATCCAGACCGCATTTACGTCGGGCAGAAACTCGACCTCGCGGCGCTCGATGCAGTGTTCGGCCGAAACCTGGCGGCGGCCCCGCGTGCGCTCGTGCCGGCCGCCCTGCGCGATACGGTTTCGCCGCCCGGCGATCGCGAGGACTTCGCCACCGATTTCAACATGTTTTCGCGCGCGCAATGGCGCCCGGAAGACATCATTGCTGCAGAGACCTTGCCGATGTCCGTCATGCAAGCAGCACAGTTGCCGGTGGCAACACTGCCTTCTCCGCCGGCCGATGCGATCGCCGGGATTGATAGCGCGGCGACTGCGCCAATGCCGCCAATTGATCCGAATGCGGCGCGCCAGGTCGCGCTCTACGAGCAAAACTCAACAGGCGCGCTTCCCGACATCCTCTACAAGGGCTTTGCCGGCAAGGTGCTCGATGCGATGCCAATCGAACCATCGACACGTGTGGCCCTGCAGCGCGCCAACACCGTCGTCAGCAGTGCGTTCACCGCGCGCGCGCTCGGCGCGCTGACCGGCCTAGGCGGGCCGCTGCTCACTATCGCCGGCCTCGCATGGGGCATCTTCTCAGCGCGCCATATAGAGGCGGCGCCGGCCGCCGATGCAACGCCAGTCGCGGACGCGAATTCGGCGTTCGACGCAAAGCACACCGCGCAGAACCGGGTCGCGGACGCGCACAATTAGCTGTTGCGGGCGCAATGCCACTGCCGTCAAAGGCATCTCCGAGGTGTAAAGGCACAGGCTCGCGGTGCAAGTGCCGGGGCTTTCGTGGCCGGCATGAGACGCAGGTTTCTTGTCGCACCAACTACCGTTTGGCAACTCCTTCCATGGCGGCTCTCGCGCGCAGGGAACACATCTACATGGAGCAGAAGTTTTCCGACCACGCGACGATCACGATTGAGTACGACTGGAGCCTGTGACGGCCAGGCTGGAAGATCAATTGACGCACCGCGTCGCAATGCGCATACTACGCGCATGTTTTCTCCAGCCAGCATCGCAAAATGGAATCCAATGTCGCGTCGACCCGCAAACGGCCCGTAAATCTCACGATCAACGAGGCGCTGGTGACACAGGCCAAGGCGTATACCAACAACCTGTCGGCCACCATGGAGTCGCTGCTGGCCGATTTTGTGGCCGCCCAGCAAAGTGCGCAGCGCGATCGCCAGCACGCGGCCGATACCTGTGCCGACGACTGGAACGCGGTGAGCGCCTCCACCGGATCGTTCGCCGACGAGCACTCCACTTTGTAATGGCGCAATTCGATGTCCATCGCAACAAGGGAGCGTTGCGCGATTCGATTCCCTATGTAGTGGTTGTCCAGTCGGCGCAGTTCGACCGCTACCGCCGACGGGTGGTGGTTCCACTGGTGCGGCAGACCATACTTCCGCGGAACACGCCCACGGTGGGCGCCAGGATGAACCCGGTCTTCGTCATCAAAGGGGCCCGCGTAGTCTTGCATCCGCTGGACATGGTCTCGGTGGCACTTGATCAATTGGGTCAAGTGGTCGGATCGCTGGCACAGCAAGGCCAAGTGATCGCCGATGCATTGGACGAAATGCTCACCCGATCCTGGGGTTGATGGGCCGTGGGCTTTTTTCGCATTAGCTGCCACCTGGCGACGCCCGCATTGGCAGCCACTGCCAAAAAGGTGGTCATCTACAAGGACACAAAATTTTCGGGCCATGCGCCCGTGACCGTGCAATACGCCCTCACCCTGTGAGTGGCGCCAGCTGCCCCCCCCGCTAGCCAGTCTTGCGCGCCTGCTCGTAGAGCTCCTGCACCTTGGGCGCGTTGGCTTCGAGCTGGCGGATGCGATCGGGTCCTGACGGATGGGTGGACCAAAAGCTCTTGCCGTTGGCGCCACCGGAGGCTGCTGCCATCTTGCGCCACAAGCTCGCGGCAGCCTGTGGCAGGTACCCCGAGCGGGCTGCCAGCTCCAGACCGACGAGGTCAGCCTCGCTTTCATCCTCCCGGCTGAACTTGAGGTTCGCCAAATACGTACCCCCTTTCGCAAGCACGTTGCCGAACTCTCCCAGACCCAGGGCATGGGAAACACCCAACGCGAAGACTCCTGTCAACTGTGTCTTGCCGCTGCGTTCACGCGCGTGCTCGCGCAAGGCGTGGGCCATCTCATGGCCCATCACCATGGCCGCTTCGTCGTCGGTGAGTTTGAGCTGATCGAGGATGCCCGTATAAAACGCGATTTTCCCGCCCGGCATGCAAAACGCGTTGATCTGTTTGTTGACGATCAGGTTGACTTCCCATTTCCACTGCTTCGCCCGGCTGTTCCATTGCGCCGCATGCGGAATGATGCGGTTCGCTATGCCACGCAGCCGTACCAACTGCGGCTCCTTGTCGGATACGAGTGTCTTTTGCGCGCGCTCCTTCGCCATCATCTGCGGATACTGCTGGGCAGCGTCCGCTTCGATCTGGTCGGCTGACACCAGTTTGCGAAACTTGGACGGCTTGCCTACATCCACCTGCGCCAGAACGGGCGCAACCGCAGCGGCACCAGCCGACGCTGCTGCTGCAAGCACAAAGGCGCGCCTCGAAGACCAGACACCACTCTTGAGATCACACAGGTTGCACATGCATCAATAATAGCCACAACCCGCCCAATCGCCCATCCATGTCCGATACCACCACGCCGCCGCCGCCCCTGCGCTGGGGGCAGGCTCTGCGGGTGTACCTGGAGCCTGCCAGCCTGCGCATGTTGTCGCTGGGGTTTTCGGCCGGGCTGCCGCTGCTGCTGGTCTTTGGCACGCTCAGCTTCTGGCTGCGCGAGGCAGGTATTGACCGTACGACCATCGGCCACCTGAGCTGGGTTGGTCTGGCCTACGGATTCAAGTGGGTCTGGTCGCCGCTGGTGGACCGCATGCCGATCCCGTTCCTGACGCCCTGGCTCGGGCGGCGGCGCAGCTGGTTGTTGCTGTCACAGGTGGTCATTGTCGGCGCGCTGGTGTCGATGGCGTTCACCGACCCCAAAGTGGCGCTCGCGCCCATTGTCTGGGGTGCGCTGGCGGTGGCTTTCGCGTCGGCCACACAGGACATTGCGCTCGATGCCTTTCGCATCGAGTCGGCCGATGTCGACCGGCAGGCGGCGCTGGCCGCCACCTACCAGACCGGCTACCGGCTCGCGATGATCTGGGCTGGCGCCGGCGTGTTGTGGATTGCGGCGCGCGCCGAGGTAGCAGATGCCGCGCGTTACCAGCCCGGCGCCTGGCATACCGCCTACCTGGTGATGGCGGCCTCGATGCTGCCGGGCATGGCAACCGTCCTGCTGTCCGCCGAGCCATTGCAGCGGATGCTCGCACCGGCGCGCAGCGCGGCAGAGTGGCTGCAAGGCGCGCTGATTGCGCCGTTCGCTGATTTTTTCGCGCGCTACCGCTGGCACGCGGTGCTGGTACTCGGGCTGATCGCGCTCTACCGCATCAGCGACGTGGTGATGGGCATCATGGCCAACCCGTTTTATGTTGACATGGGCTACACCAAGGACGAGGTGGCCGCCGTCACCAAGGTCTATGGCGTGATCATGACCCTGGTCGGCGCATTTGTGGGTGGCGTGTTGTCGATGCGGTTTGGTGTGATGCGCATCCTGATGCTGGGCGCCGTGCTGAGCGCCGCGAGCAACGTGCTGTTCGCCTGGCTGGCCGGCCACGGACACGACGTGAGCGCGCTGATCATGGTGGTTTCGGCAGATAACCTGAGCAGCGGTATCGCGTCCGCCGCGTTTATTGCCTACCTGTCCGGTTTGACGAATGTCCAGTACTCGGCGACCCAATATGCATTGTTCAGCTCCTTGATGTTGCTGTTGCCCAAATTCCTCGCAGGCTTTTCCGGGCAGTATGTTGATCACTTCGGTTATGCCCATTTCTTTGTGGCGACCGCGCTGTTGGGCGTGCCGGTGTTGCTGCTGATTGCGCTGGCGTCCCGCCTGGTGCCGGCCCGCAGCGCAGCAGCGCCGACGGTGCAACCGGACAGCTAAAACCTGCCGGCCGACGGTTTACCTTTCTTTACGCCGCCTTCAATCTGCAGGTTTGCGCCACGCCTAAACTGGCAGCATGGTGGAACGCTTGCTGATCATCGAAGACGACCTTAGGCTGGCGCAGATGGTCCAGCAGTATCTGGGCCAGTCAGGTTATGAAGTCAGCCACGCACCCGACGGGCTCAGCGGCCTGTCCGTCCTGCAGGGACAGGACGCACCACCACACCTCGTGATACTCGACCTGATGTTGCCCGATATCGACGGGCTGGAGGTCTGCCGCCGCATCCGCGCCCTGCCCGG
>JANNDB010001111.1:0-1740 GCA_031387285.1 Betaproteobacteria bacterium
CGCCGGTGCGCAAACGAAAACGGCGCGGCGTAGATGGCCTCCACTTCGAGTTGGGCGTGTGACAACAAGGCCCATGCCAGGGCAAACTGGTCATCGATCTCGTTGGCGGCATCGGTGTCGATCACGACACGTGGGCGCGCACCGGGCAGGCGTAGCCTGCCCCGGTACCAATCATCATCCAGATGTGCGGGGCGCTCATGCATCACTCGTCTCCAGTTCTTGCAGTCGTTGCCAGTCGGCAGGCTCATCCACATCCCACAACGCGGGCAATTCCTGCCAAGTCAGCGCTGCGACCCGCAGTTGTGCCCGCGTCTGCCGCAACACCTCCGACGTGCTCCAGGCAATATTCTGAAAGGCCTCTGGCACCAGGCGGCGCATGCCGATCAGCACGTAACCGCCATCTTCGGCGGGAATCAGCACCACGTCGCTCTGGCGCAGTGCCAGCGCGGCCTGCTGCAGGTGACCGGGGGCGAGCAGAGGACAGTCGGTGCCGACGAGCAGCAACGGCTTGTCCGGTTGCTGTGCAAAGTGGTGCTCGCATGCGGCCTGCATGCGTTGCCCGAGATCCCCGTCCGGCTGGGCTTCACACGCCACCCCATACACGCGGCGAAGGGCACGAAAAAAGCGATGCTGCGCGTCTGGCGCGCATTGCAGGGTCACCGCACCCAAGGCAGCCTGGCATGCCAGATCCAGCGTGTCCAGCGTGAACATTCGTTGCGCCCGCGCGGCGCGGCGTTCTCCCAGGGCTGGGATCAGGCGGGTCTTGGCCGATCCCGGCACTGGTGCCTTGGCCATGATTGCGACGCCAGCCCAGACCTGGGCAGGTTGGGGCGGGTATCCGTAGCGCTGCGCCAGGGTGTTGGCATTGGCACCCAGAAAGTAGGCCAGGCGCAGGCCCCACATGAGAACGATTGTTCGCCAGATGCCCCGTTGCTCCCATCGGCGCGCAGACGTGGTCACGCGCTGGCGCAGACAGGCGGGCGCGCCGATTTTCTTCAGGCGCGCGCAGACGTCGATGTCTTCCATCAGTGGCAAGTCGGCAAAGCCACCCACCCGCTCGAACGCGTCGCGCAAGACAAACAGGGCCTGATCACCGGTGGCAACGCCGGTTAGTCGCGAGCGCAGGTTCATCATCGATCCGACTACCCGCAGGACCGGTTGTCTGCTGTCGATGTGTATATCAAAGCGCCCCCAGGCGGCTCCACGCTGAATGGCCGCGAATATCAGGCCGTCGGCGTCTACAGGCAGGCGTGTATCGGAATGAAGAAAGAGCAGGACGTCGTCGGGTCGGCCACCTGCGGCGGCGGCACCGGCGTTCATTTGCGCAGCACGCCCACGGGAGGCCGACAGCACCCGATCTGCCGATGGCCTTGCGATGGCCCACGTGGCGTCGGTGCTGCCACCATCCACCACGATCAGCTCGGCACCTCGGTCGCGCAGGGGCTGCAATGCCTTGAGGCGCCCTCTGAATCCGGCGCCCGCACCTCCCTCGTTCAAGACCGGAATGACAATGCGCAGCCGCACCTTCATGCGCTGGTCCGCAAGGCCGCGTCCAGCAGCTCGAACTCTTCGCTGACCCGCTGCACTACGCCGGGCGACAGGTAATGGTCGACCCGGTTGCGCACATGACGAACCAGCGCGTCGTCGCTGCGCGCTGTGGACCAGTCTTCCCCATCGGAAGTGGCAACGGTCTGCGCTGCTGAAACCACCCGCCATTTGGCACACCAGGTGATCGACCAC
>JANNDB010000032.1:0-4794 GCA_031387285.1 Betaproteobacteria bacterium
GCCACCAACGCCATCGACATGACGATGGAGCAGTGGAACCGCATGATCGCCATCAACCTGACCAGCGTCTGGCTGTCGGCCAAGTACGCGCTGCCCCACATGATTGCGGCCGGCGGCGGTTCGATCATCAACCAGTCCAGCACGGCCGGATTGATAGGCATACCGGATATCCCGCACTACTCGGCAGCCAAGACCGGTGTGGTCGGGCTCACACGCCAGATCGCCGCCGAATATGGCCCGAAGAACATCCGCTGCAATGCCATCTGCCCCAGTTCGATCCCCACGCCGCTGGTCGCAGGCGTGTGGGAGGCGCGCTCGCGCAAGTCCGGCGACACCAGCAGTTATGCGCAGCAACAGGCGGTCGTTGCGGCGCGCCATCCGCTGCGCCGCATCGGCACGCTTGCAGACTGCGCCAACCTGGCGTTGTTCCTGGCCAGTGACGAGTCGTCCTGGATCAGCGGCGTGGCCATGCCACTGGATGGAGGCCTGAGCGCGACATGAACACCACTCAACCAAGGAGACAAGAATGAAAACTGAAGATTCATCCGCGAAAGTGAGCCGCCGCGCGGCCGTGGTTTCCATGGGGGCCGCGCTGGCTGCGCCGGCCACCCGGGCCCAGCAGGGCGACGCGAACTGGCAGCGGATCGTCGCTGCAGCCAAGAGCGAGGGCAGCCTCGTCATCTATCACCAGGCCGTTGCCCCGGTGCTGGACCGGGTCACGAAAGACTTCATGGCGGTCTACCCGGAGATCAAGGTGGAGATCCGTCGCCTGATCACGCCGGTGACGCACATGCAGGCGATCGAGAACGAAAAGGCGACACGGATCGACGGCGGCGATGTGACCCAGTACGCCAATGCCATCTGGTACCGGGACAAGGCGCAGGAGAATTTTTTCATCAAGCCGGTTGGCCCGGCACTCGCCGACTACCCGAAGGAACACCTGCTGTACGGGCAGGTCGCCGTGGTGGCGGTGATGCCATTTGTATTGGGCTACAACACCAATCTGGTGAAGACGCCAATCACCAATGTCCGCGACCTGTTGCGGCCCGAGTTCAAGGGCAAGATCGGCAGCTCGGATCTGGTCGCGGAAACCGTCTACGCCTATTACGACTGGCTGGAGCGGACACAGGGCGCAGACTTCCTTGCGCTTCTTGCAGCCCAGAACCCCAAACTCACTGCAGGCGTGGTGCCTTTATTCCAGGCCCTGGCTGCGGGCGAGCTGGCGGCGGCGGCGTGGGGGATTCATGCCATCGCCAATGGCCTCATTGCCCAGGGTGCGCCGATCAAGGTGGTGCAAACCAACCCGTCCTTCGCCAGCGCCGACGTGGTCGCCGCACTGGCGCACGCCAAGCGACCCAATGCGGCCCAGGTGTTCCTTGACTACATCATGTCGCGCCGCGGTCAGGGCGCCTGGAACGGCAGCGGCGAGACCGCCAGCGTCATTCCCGGCATACCGGGATCGCTGGATGCCAGGACCATGCAGCCCTGGGACGTGTTCCGCTACACGCCGGACTTCCAGCGTGCCTACAAGGCGAAATTCGACAGGCTGTTCAAGCCCTGAGGGCTGCGCTGGGCGTGGCGGCGCGGCGCTTCAGCGCCCGGCCGCCAGGATGAAATCCGACGCCCGCTCGCCAATCATCAATGCCGGCGCGGCCGTGTCTGCCGACAGCAGCGTCGGCATGATGGAGTTGTCCACCACGCGCAACTTGTCGACGCCGCGCACCCGCAGTTGCGGGTCCAGCACGGCCTGCGCGTCTACACCCATGCGGCAGGTTCCGGCAATGTGGTGGGCCGTGCCGCGCACTTCGCCTGTGTAGTTTTTCAGCTCTTCCGCTGTAGACACGTCCGGATAGGCGTCCAGCTCGTCGCCGATATAACGCTGCAGCGCGGGCTGCCGCATCAGCTGGCGCACCCTGGCCATTCCGCTGGCCACCGTGTCGCGGTCCAGCGCCGTCGACATGAAGTTGAACTGCACCCGCGCATCCTTGACCAGATCGGGACCGCCGATTTCAACCCAGCCCCGGCTCTCGGGCCGCAGCTGGCATACGGTGGCCATCACGGCTGAAAACGGCAACAGCGCAGGGCGCACGCGCTCCGCCCCGAACAGGAAAAAGTGGATGTGCACGTCGGGCCGCTCGGGCGACAGTTCGGTGCGTACCAGCGCACCGCCGTACACCGGGCCCAGCGCCATGAAACCACGCCGCATCAGCGCGTAGTCCAGCACCAGGCGCATGCGGCCCCAGCGCGTCAGCATCTGGTCGTTCAGGGTGACCGGCTTGTTGCAGCGGTAACTGATCCACGGGTTGAAATGGTTTTGCAGATTGCGGCCCACATCGGGCGATTCGTGCACCACCGCGACTCCCTGCCGCTGCAGCAGCGCGCCCGGGCCTACACCGGAGGCCTGCAGCAGCAGCGGCGACGCAAAGGCGCCACCGGACAGGATGACCTCGCGCCGGGCCCGCACGGTGCGCCGTTCGCCATCGGCGACATAGGTGACCCCTTGCGCGCTCTTGCCCGAAAAATCGACCCGCTCGACGCGCGCGCCGGTCCGAACTGTCAGGTTGCGTCGGTTGCGGATCGGGTGGATGTAGGCCATGGCTGCCGAACGGCGGCGCCCGTTGCGCGTCATCGTCTGGTAGTACCCGGCGCCCTCTTGCCTGGCCCCATTGAAGTCGGCGTTGCGCGGGATTCCGTCCTGCTCGGCCGCGTCAATGAAAGCCTCCATCACTTCGTGCGGCTGGGCCGGGTCGGAGACGGCCATCGGCCCGCCAACCGCATGGTAAGGGCCGGCGCCGCGGGAGCGCTGGTCTTCCGAACGCAGGTAGGCCTTGAGCACGTTCTCGTAGTCCCAACCGGTGCAACCGAGGCGCGTCCAGTGGTCAAAGTCCTCGCGCTGGCCACGCAGGTAGATCATGCCGTTGACGGCGCTCGAGCCTCCCATTACCTTGCCCTGGTAAAACGGTCCGGCCCGATTGTTCAACTGCGCCTCAGGCTGCACCTGGTAGATCCAGTTGAATTCGGGCTTGCCGAATACCCGGGCATAACCAATCGGGATATGCAGCCAGTGGTGCTTGTCGTCCCCGCCGGCCTCGAGCAGCAGCACCCGGGTGCCCGGGTCGGCCGAAAGGCGATTGGCGACAACACAACCCGCCGTGCCGGCACCCACGATGATGAAGTCAAATTCCTCGTCAGTGGCCATGGATGGTGTCGGCTTGTAGTGGAAACGGGTTCAGTGCGCGCTGAGGCGGCCCTGTGCATAGACCAGGGCGTCCTGGCTGGCGAAGGAGAGCATGACTGCCTCGCCCGGGTTGACGCGCGCGTCACTGGCGCGTGCCGTGGCATACAGCAGACTGCCAGCGAGGTCGATCACGTAATCCACCTCGCCGCCGGAGTACAGCACATCGGCGATGCGGCCGCCGCGAAGGACCATGGAACCGGGGGCCGGTTGGACGCCGTCCAGTGGCGCCACGACCAGCGCCTGTGGCCGCACATACATCTGCAACACTCCGGCCTGCCCATCGAGCCGGTCCAGATGGCCTTCGATCTGCGTCGTCCCGCAATACCAGCCATCACGCCGCTCCAGCGCCAGGCTGTTGCGGATACCCAGGAACTTGGCGACGTATTCGGTCGCGGGCCGCTCGTAGACGGCACTGGCGCTATCGAGCTGCTCGATTTTTCCGGCATTCATGACGGCCACCCGGGTACCCAGATTGAAGGCTTCGATCTGGTCGTGGGTGACGTAGATGCCTGTAAATCCGAGTTCCCGGTGGATGGCCCGCAAGTGGGCACGCAACTCGACGCGCAGCAAGGCATCCAGGTTGGACAGCGGCTCGTCGAGCAGCATGATCTTGGGACGCGGCGCCAATGCGCGCGCCAGCGCGATGCGCTGCTGCTGTCCACCGCTGAGCATGGCCGGCAAGCGGTCCGCCAGGTGTGCGCACTGCACGACCTGCAGTACCTCCCGGGCACGCCTGGCGCGCTCGTCCGAGCCGACGGCACGCGCGCGCAGCGGATACTCGACGTTGCGCTGGACCGTCATGTGCGGCCACAAGGAGTAGTTCTGGAACACCATACCGATGTCACGCAGGTGGGTCGGCTGGTTCAGCCCCAACGCAGCATCAAAAACCGGCTTGCCTTCGAGCAGGATGCGCCCCTCCTGGGCGTCCTCCAGTCCGGCGACGCAGCGCAGCAGGGTGGTCTTGCCACACCCGCTGGGCCCCAGCAAAACCAGCATCTCGCCGGCCTGCACCTCCACATCAACCTGATTGACGGCCACCACCTGCTCGCGCCCCGGGTAACGCTTGACGAGCCGCTCGACCTTGAGTTCCTGCACGGGTCAGTCCTTTTTCTGCAATGGTTCGGTACCGCCAAGCCAGCCGGCCACCATGACGCCGGCCACTGTCACGACCACCATGATCAGGGCCAGCACGGCCACCTCGGAATAGACGCCCCCGGCCCAAACGTCGTACATGACGCTGCCAATCACCTGTGTGCGGGCGGAGCGGACCATCAAGGAGGCGCTGAACTCGTGAAACAGCAGGACGAAGGTCAGCGCGGCGGTTGCGGCGATGCCCTTGCGGCACATGGGAAGGAGCACCAGCAATAGCGAGCGCAAGGGGCCGGCGCCCGCCGCCCGCGACGCCTCCAGAAACTCCTGGCCCGTGCCGACCAGGGTAGTGAACTGCAATCGCGTCGAATGTCCCACCATCAAGGTGACGTAGGTAACCACCATCACCGCCGTCGTGCCGTAGATCTGGATCGGCGGTTTGGAATACACAAACAGCAGGCCAAAAC
>JANNDB010000051.1:0-3477 GCA_031387285.1 Betaproteobacteria bacterium
CTTTTGGCCCATTGCTGTTGACCTTGGCGTCGAGCGTGAAGATGGTGATCAGCGGCAGGTCATGCCGCATGGCGCAGGCATAGTCGTTGAAATCGTGCGCGCCAGTGATCTTGACGCAGCCCGAGCCAAAGGCGCGGTCCACGAAATCGTCGGCGATGATGGGAATGCGCCGGTCGCACAGCGGCAGATCGACCATCTTGCCCAGCAAGTGGGTGTAGCGTGCGTCCTCGGGGTGCACGGCCAGCGCGCCGTCGGCCATCATGGTCTCGGGGCGCGTGGTGGCGATCGTCATGCCCTTTTGCAGCACACCGTCGATCAGCTGCGGGCCGTCGGCGAACGGGTAGCAGATGTAGTGCATCTGGCCCTGACTTTCGGTGCTTTCCACTTCCAGATCGCTCACCGCGCTCTGCAGCACCGGATCCCAGTTCACGAGGCGCTTGCCGCGATAGATCAGCCCTTGTTGGTAGAGCCGCACAAAGGTGTCGGTGACCACGCTGGACAACTTCTCGTCCATGGTGAAGTATTCGCGGCTCCAGTCCACGCTGTCGCCCATGCGGCGCATCTGCGTGGTGATGGTGTTGCCGCTTTTCTCCTTCCATTCCCACACCTTGGCGACGAAGTTCTTGCGCGCTTCGGCGGGGGTCGGGCCCATGGCGTGGCGGCTGATGCCTTGCGCCTGCAACTGGCGCTCCACCACGATCTGGGTCGCGATGCCGGCGTGGTCGGTGCCCGGCACCCACACGGTGTTGTGGCCGCGCATGCGGTGGTAGCGCGTGAGCGAATCCATGATGGTCTGGTTGAACGCGTGCCCCATGTGCAGCGTGCCGGTGACATTGGGCGGCGGCAGCTGGATGGCAAAAGATGGCACTGCCGGGTCGGGCCGGCCCGTTCCGCGTTGACCTGCTGCGGCATAGTTGCGGCGCTCCCATTCGGGGCCCCAGCTGGCCTCGATGGCGGCGGGTTCGAAGGATTTGGAGAGGCTGTCGAGGACGGGCTGCTGCAGGGGTTCGGTCATCCCGCCATTTTAGTTACGGCGTGACAAGCCCTATGGGCAGTTGTCAGCCTTCACTGAAGCTACGCTTTGGCGGCCGCCTCAATACAGTCGCGCAGCACCCGTGCGTCGCCGATCTGGTTCGCCAGCAGCAGGATCAGGCGCGCATTGAGCAGCGCGGACTGCTCGGGTGTGAGTCCGACATGGGCGTCGAGCAATTGCTCGTAGAAAGCGTCGGCGTCCTGGAAATGCAAGGTGGTTTTCATGCGGACTCCCCTTGGGACAGGGCCAGCGCCCGCTCCACCGCACCGACAAGGGCGCCGTCCACCGCCTCCCCGGTGGCGGCCAGGTAGGCGTCAGGCCGCACGAGCGCCCAGGCGTGACCGAATACATGGCAGGCGCCTTGCAGATGGCCGAGCGGGTCGCGGATGGTCTCGCGCGAGTGGGCCGGGGCGTCCGGACCCAGAACCTGCACGGCGCGCAGCGGAGTGCCCGCTGTGAGTTGCGCCAGACGGTTGCAGGCCTGCGGCGGCAGCGCGCCAAACACCAGCAGCAGCAGGCGGCCACCGGCCCAGTGCAGCAGGTTGTTTACACAGCCGGTGCTGCCATCGGCCCAGCGAAAGCTGACGTTTTGCACCGAGAGTCCGCCGGAGCGCGCGCAGACGCTGGAGTGTGTGTAGCTGTTGGCCACCGCCATGCGTCCGGTGTTGACGAGCGGGCGGGCAAACGGGAACTGGCGTGCCAGGCTGATCACCGCGCTGCGGAAAATGCGTTCCTGCCCGTCGGCCGGGCGCAGAAAGCGCGCGGTGCGGTTGGTGACCAGCACGTTTTGCCGCGCGGCTTCGAGCCGTTCGCTGTTGTAGCTGTCGAGCAGCGCCGGGCTGGCGCGGCCGCCCAGGACGGCAGCCAGCTTCCAGGCCAGGTTGTCGGCGTCGGCGACGCCTGTATTACCGCCACGCGCACCAAACGGGCTCACGATCTTGGCGGTGTCACCCATGAAGAACACGCTTCCGATGCGCAACGCGTCCAGGCATTGGCTGCGGTAGGCGTACGGACCCACCCAGACAATTTCGCATTCCAGATCCTCGCCAAACTGGCGCCGCAGCCGGGCCAGCACCTGGGCTTCACTGCTGACCGTGGCGGCGTCGGAATCCGGCGCCATCTGATAGTCGATGCGCCAGACATCGTCTGCCATCAGGTGTTGCCAGACCGATCGGTTGTCGTTGAACGGTGCTTCTATCCAGGTGTGGCGTTCGATGGGCGGATGCTTCGCAAAACGCACGTCGGCGATGCACCAGCGGTCATCGCCGCGGCGCGCCTGCATGGTCGCGCCGCACCACTGGTGAAACGGCGTGTGGGAGCCACTCGCATCGATCACATGCTCGGCCTCGATCTGGTAACTGCCCCCAGGCGTCTGGACCGTGAGCCGGGCGAATCCGTTGTTCTGCTCAAACGCCACCACGCGCGACATCCAGCGCAACTGCACGCAGTGGTTGGCGAGCGACAAGGCGTGGATGCGCTCGACCAGGAAGCCCTCAATATAAAACTGCTGGATATTGATGAATGGCGGCTGTGCGGACAGCTGGAAACTGCTCTGGTCGCGCAGGTCAAACGAGTACACCTCATCGTGGCCGGCGAACGTGCGCCCCACGCTCCACTGGATGCCCTTGGCTGCGATACGCTCGAAGATGCCCAGCCGCTGGAAGATCTCCAGCGACTTCTGCGTGTAGCAGATGCCCCGTGACGAAGCCCCCTTGACGCCGACCGAGTTGTCTTCGTCCAGCACGATGGCCTCCACACCCTGGACGGCCAAGGCGCAGGCCATGGTCAGCCCGGTGATCCCGGCGCCGACAATCACCACCTTGTGGCGCACGACCTGGCCGGTGCGCAGCTCGGCGGGCTCCTCGAACGGGTACTGCGGCAGGTTGTAGCCGCCGCGGGCGAACTCGTACCCGTTGGTGAATGCAGCTTCTGTGTAGGCGCTGGCTAAGGCAGTCATGGGCACAGCAAGCTTCAAGCGGGTTTTGTGCCGGAACCGGGGGCAAATTCCGGCCGGTCATTGGTTTGCGGCTTGAGCGGCGCCGTTGATTTGCCGGCAGCACGCTCCACGCGCCACTGCGCTTTGCGCGCTGTCCATTCGCCGAGGCGGGCGTGGGCGGTTTTGCTCTCCTGGAGCATCTGGAATTCGTCGGCCACCTGGGCCGAAAGCTCCAGCCGCACGCCGTTGGGGTCAAAGAAGTAGATGCTCTTGAAGATATGGTGGTCGGTCACGCCCAGCACTTCGACGCCGTGGACGAGCAACCGCTCCTTCATTGCTTCCAGTTCCTGCAGCGTGTTGACGCGAAACGCAACGTGGTTCACCCAGGCCGGGGTATTGGGCGAGGGCAGGGCCGCCACGTCGTCGCCCAGGTCAAAAAAGGCGATGCAGGAGCCGTCTTTGAGGCGAAAGAAAAAATGCGTGTACGGGCAGTATTCGCCCGTGCTGG
>JANNDB010000065.1:0-2823 GCA_031387285.1 Betaproteobacteria bacterium
GAGGTCACCGCGAACTGGGTGGCGCAGGTCTGCCTGCTGAAGAACCACGCAACCCAGACCATGCAGTTCTGTGCCGATCAGGCCGTGCAGATACTCGGCGGCATGGGCTTCATGCGCGGAACACGCAGTGAACGCATCTACCGCGAGGTCAAGGTAATGATGATCGGCGGCGGCTCCGAGGAGATCATGAAGGAGTTGGCCGCGCGCCAGCTTGGGTTGTGAGCCGCCGGGCCGTTCCCAAGGCTCATGGCTGCGCAGCCCGCAGGGCGGAGCTTTCCTGATGAGCCGCCGGGCCGTTCCCAAGGCTCATGGCTGCGCAGCCCGCAGGGCGGAGCTTTCCTGATGAGCCGCCGCCTTGGAGACGGCACGGTGGAGATTCCGTCCGTGGAATTCGAACCTGAGTTCATCAGCGGGCTCAAGCACCTCTGGGAGGAGTTGATCGTTTTCAACAAGGTGCTGGGATTGCAGCTTACCTCGGTCACGCCGGATCGCGTTTCGGCCCGCATCACCATGCGCCGCGAATTGATCGGCCACTACAGCTACGGCCGCATCCACGGTGGCGTGATCAGCGCCGGACTCGACGGCATGGGTGGTCTGGCGGTGATGGCTGCCATTGGCGCCCGCCACATGGACGAAGCACCGGAGGTGCGCCTGCAGCGCTTCAGCAAGCTCAGCACGATAGACCTGCGGGTGGACTACCTGCGTCCGGGCATCGGCGAGTACTTCGATTTGCACGCCCAGGTCATGCGCCTGGGATCGCGGGTCGCCTCGACCCGTATGGAATTCTGTGGCGCCGACGGCAAGCTGCTGTCCACGGGGGCGGCGGCCTACATGCTCGCCTGAACGGGCGAGCCGCGGCATCAGGGCAGGTCTACACCGATCAGCGCGGCGAGGGCTTCGGTGCCCATGGAGCCATTGTTCGTAACTGTCGTTCCGGTACGCGGGTTGCGCGCCACGATGAACGGCACGGACTCCAGGCCGAGTTCATTGAACAAGCGAGTGTTGGCCTTGATGGCGGCATCCATGGCCGGCGAAACATTGGCTGCGGCTGCGATGCCGCCGCTACCGGCGAGCACCGACGCCTCATGCTCCGTCATGCTTTGGGCCGGGTCAGCCGCCGACAGAAGCGCTGCGCCCTGGCTGGTGCTGGCGGCACCCATCAGGGCCACCGGGATCCAGACGAATCGGGCCTTCTTGTGCAACGGAAGCGCAGCCTGCCAGAGGCGGGCGCAGTGCGGGCATTGCGCGTCGAACATCACATAGACAGGGTTGGCGTTCATCATCGCGCCCACCGTGAAGCCCTTGGCCTCAGCGGCCATGATTTCTACGGACGGGGCGCGTTTGCTGCCCTGGGTGGCGCCCGGTGTCTCTTTGGGTGAGCACGCACTTACACCCAGACCGCTGGCCAGCATGGATAGTAATAACAGGCGGCGTTGCGAAATCATGGCAGGACTTTCAAAAGTGACCCAATTGTAGGTAGCGCCGCGCGGATCAAGCTTTGCGAGAATGCAGCATGACCCTGCCCACCGCCATTCCGCGCCGACACATCCACCAGCGAAGCATTGTCTTCAACGGTTATCTGCGCGATGACGGCTTGTGGGACATGGAAGCCGAGTTGCTCGATCTGCGCCAGTACGACTATGTGCGGCGTGACGAATCTCCCGCACCGGCGCCGGGGACCGTGCACAACATGCTGGTGCGCATGACCCTGAATGACGCGATGGTGATACAGGCCATCCACTCGTCCTTGCCGACCACGCCGTTCGGCGAATGCCTGTTGGCCGCCGACCCCCTGCAAAAACTCGTGGGTGCCCGGCTCGGCGGCGGCTGGCGCCGCACCATCGACGAAGCCATGGGCGGTGTGGCCGGCTGTACCCATTTGCGCGAGTTGCTGTTCAACATGGCCACAGCGGCATTCCAGACGATTCCGGTATACCGCTCCAACATCCGGCGTGCATCGGGTGATGTCGAGGTGAAGCCCGTCTCCCTGCGCAAACCCCCGCCCCATTTCGGCAAGTGCATGTCGTGGGATTTCAACGGGCCGGTGATGCAGCGGGTGGCTCCGGAGTTTTATGGGTGGAAGCCGCCTGGGAGTTGATGCTCGGAAGGGTAGGGTTGGGCTGGCGGCCGGATTTCATTAGAACGACTTGTCGCGCGGGTGATCGAGTAGCGGCAACGATCGCTGGTTAACAGTGCAGCGGAATCGGTCAGATGCCGGGAAAGCGGCTATGACGGCTTCCGACCAGCTCCGGACGGTCGCCGCCCCGGCCGACTGCAAACCTTGGAGTGACGTTGGATCAGGCGAGCCAACACGTTCGTGCGCATGTGTAGGTCCCTTGAAGATATGTATCATATATGCATAATAGCGATATGGAGTTCGAGTTCGACCCGGGCAAGGCGCGCACCAATCTTCGCAAGCACGGTGTGAGCTTCGCTCACGCCGAACAAGCGCTTCGGGATGAAATGGCACTTACTATCCAAGACCTTGAAGCCATGGGCGAACAGCGTTTTGTAACGCTGGGCCTAGACGCATTGGGGCGGATATTGGTGGTTGTTCACGCCCAACGTGGGGAGCGGACACGTGTTATTTCCGCTCGCAAGGCATCCGCCAGAGAATCAAAGAAATACCATGCGTGACGAATACGACTTGGCGGAAGCCTGATTCCCGGTGGCAACGACGGGCTGCTGCTGATCGGTTTGCCGCTGTTGTTGCCTTATGCGCTCTTGGCGCTAGCAACGATGTGCCTGAGCATTGCGGCTTGGCTGATCGTGGAGCGAACTGGCGCCACGGCGCAATGACACGGCCTGACAACTGCTTGGATT
>JANNDB010000081.1:0-21044 GCA_031387285.1 Betaproteobacteria bacterium
GGCGTGCATCTTGCCGAACACCTTGCTGGCCCAGGGTTTGCCGCTGGTCTCCTGGATGGGCAGCGCGTCCATGTCGGCACGCAGGCCGACATGGCGCGGCGATGTTCCACAGCGCAGCGTGCCGACCACCCCGGTGCCTCCCAGTCCGCGGTGCACCTCGTAGCCCCAGCGCGCCAGGCGTTCGGCCACCAGGTCGGCGGTGGCGTGTTCCTGGTAGGCGAGTTCGGGGTTGGAATGGATCTGGTGGCGGATCGCCACCATCTCGTCTTCATGCGCAAGGATTTCGGCAATCGCCGGCAGCCGCAGGGGTGCGTTCATGGTCAGTCTCCAGCTCGGGGGGTGTTGGAATATTATGCGCCGCCAGGCGGCGGGATGGCCCGGGGCACGGGAGCCAGGCGGCTGGAAACATCGCGCGAATAACGCATCACCAGTTCACCGAATACATCCGCGTTGAAGAACTCGCGGCGCTGGCTCTCGAACACCAGCGTCAGGCTGCCGATGACCAGGCCGTCGCCGTTGAAGATGGGCGCCGAGATACCCGTGATGTTGCGCTCGAGTTCGTCGCGCGATACGTAGTACCCCTTGCGCCGGCATTCCCTGAAGTAGCGCGAGAAGGTCGGCCAGTCGGCTCCGATCGCCAGCACGTCGGGCGTTGCCGCGTTGCTGGTGTAGATACGCTTCAGGCGTGCGGCGGTGAGGTGCGCCACGATGATTTTCGAGGCCGCTCCGCGAAACAGCGGAAGCGCGCTGCCCCGATCGAAGCCGAGTTGCATGTCGGTCGGTCCGAGCTCACGGTGCACCATGATGACCTGGTCGCCATAGATGCTGCACAACACCGCCGAACACCCCGTCACGCTGGCCAGGTTGCGCAGCGCTTCGCGGCTGGCCAGCAGGATCGGGTCACACAGGCGGATGCGGTAGTCGAGCTGGATGATGCGCGGGCCCAGTGCATACCGGCCCGACAGGCGGGTGAGCATGCCGGCATCGCAGAGCTGGCGCAGATAACGAAAGGCGGTGGGGCGCGAGGCGCGCAGGCGGTCCGCCACCTCTTCCGCGCTCAGCGTGATCGCCAGTTCCGAGAACAGGTCCAGAACCTGGAGAACCTTGACGACCTGGGACATGAACCGGGACGGCCGGACTCAGGCCAGGAACTGCTTGCGTCGGCACCAGTCGAGCACGGTATCCGTACATTGCTTGAGCTGCTCGGGCTGGCCCAGGTAGTAGTGCGTTGCTCCCTGGATGGCGACCATTTCCTTGTCGGGCGTCGCCAGCGCTGCATGGATTGCCGGGTTGTGCGTCGCCGGGACGGCGTCGTCGGCCTGGTTCTCGATCTGCAATACCGGTGTATGGCGCACCCGTGGCGCCGTCAGGCCGCTCTTGGCCTGCGACTTGTCATACGACCACTGGGACAACCACGAGCGCAAGGTGGAGAAGCGCGCCAGCCCTGCCGGAGCGCTGTTGGCGACGCGCGGCACACCCATATAGCACTGGCCGGGCTTGCGGCCGTTCGGGTCGATGCTCGGGTCGATCCAGCGCACGTCGCACATCGTGCGGTGTACGACAAAACCGCGTTCGACCTCGCCGTCGTTCTTGCGCTGCAGGTACTCCAGCCGCTCCTGGGCCCAGCGCGTGATGCGGCGGTTGCGCTCGATCTGCGCGGCCCGAAAGCGCGCCACGAAGGCCGCGTCAAACGGCGGCTTGAAAGGGCAATCCGGGTGGTAGATGTCGAGCTCCAGGTCGCGGTCGTCCGGGTCGAGTTCGTTGCGCACCGAAGGGTCGAGCCACTCGGTCAGCGTCTCCGCCCGGCTCATGTGGGCCGCGATGAAGACGATGCCGTCGGCCGGCATCAATCGGGCGATGGTGAGGTCGTACTCGTCACCCGCGGAGGTGTGCGTGATGGTCGGACTCTCGGCCTGGCTCTGGTAGAACAGCGAGAGTGAACCGCCGCCCGACCAGCCTACCAGCACCACCTTCTTGTAGCCACAGGTCTCCTTGGCCCAGCGGATGTACTGGCCCAGGTCGAAGCACACCTTCTCCATGATCAGGGCGCTGTCGATCTTGGGGTAACGGCTGCCGGCGCATACCACGTGCAGTCCGGCATCGGCCAGTGCCGACGGCATCGGCAGCAGTTGCAAGGTCGACGACGGGTGCATGAAGACGAACACCGTGTCCGATTGCGGATTGGCGTGCGGGACAAAGCGCTGGCCCTCGAGCGCCACGAAACCCCGGGTACCGGCAAAGCCATAGGTTTCGGTGAATTTGGGCGATTCCGGAAACTGCAGAATGATGGGAATGCGGTCAAACAGCGCGTTGTCTGTGCTCATGGTGTGCTCTCGGGTGTGGCGCCCGGCAAGACTACGTCGACACCCCTGCCGGAAGCCGCCGAGCGTAATGCTCTTGATGTTTTGAATCTCACATACAGATACTCGCACATTTTTGCCTCGGCCCTAAATCGTCAACCAAGCAGCAAAGGAGAAAAATGCTTGACGCATGAAAATCTCAATCTAAGATACTGGAACAAATTCAACCGGAGACAAGCATGAAGTTTTTCAGACGTGGTGCGGCCATTCTGGCGGCAGTGTTTGCGCTGCAGGCGCCGCTGGCCCTGGCTGCTGAGGTCGGTGTCACCGACACCGAGATCACCATCGGCGTATTCGGCCCGATGTCCGGCCAGCTGGCCGCCTTTGGCTTCGACCCGGTGCAGGCCGCCAAGATGTGGTACGAGGAAGTCAACAAGAAGGGCGGCATCAACGGCCGCAAGATCAAGGTCATCGTCGAAGACGACAAGTGCAACCCGACCGAGGTGGTGGGCATCGTGAAGAAGTTCGCCACGGTCGACAAGGTCTTCATCGCCAACGGCGGCTCTTGCAGCCCTGCCACGGTGGCGTCGCAGGAATTCGCCACGCGTGAGAAATTCCCCGTGATCATGCTCAATGCAGCCGGTGATGTCGCGGTGTTTCCCCCCACGCGCTACGTGTTCGGTGCATTCGGCGGCACGCAGCGCGCCGTCGGCGGCACCATCATGGAGTTCGCGATCAAGGAACTCAAGGGCAAGAAAATTGCCTATATCGCAGACGACAACGACTTCGGCAACGCGAACTGGGCGGTCGCCAAGGCGGTTGCGGAACGCATGGGCGCGCAGGTCGTCGCGGTGGAGCGGATTCCCCCGAACATCAACGACGTGACGGCGCCCATGCTCAAGGTACGCGCGGCGAATCCGGACGTGATCATCTCTACTTCTTACCCGGCCGCGACCGTGCTGATCGCGCAGAAATACGCCGAGTTCGGCATGACCAGGACTCCCCTGGTGGTTGCTGTGCAGGGGGTTCCGGTGCCGGCGGTGTTCGCGAAGAACGTGGGCAATGACGCCGCGCTGGTCAACATGTATTACGGCTCTCCGCTGAATGACCTGACGGACGGCCCGAAGCAGCAGAAGTGGATCACCATGTACAAGCAGTACTACCCGGACCGCACGCCGGGCGCCTTCATGACCTACGGCCTGCCCTCGGCCATGGCGATCACCCAGGCGATCGAAAAGGTCGGCCGGGACCTGACGCGCGAGAAATTCATCAACGCCCTGGAAACCGTGAATTTCGAGTCCGGTGTGTTGGGTGGCGCCACGGCCTTTGGCCCGGACCGCCGTGACGGCTACCGTTCTTCCGTCTTCATCAAGTTCGACGGCAAGACGCATACGCTGATGCCGGGTGTCTACACCTGGAACGGCAAAGACGGCATGTAATTCGGGGCAGCCGGCGCGGCAACCCGGGTTGTCGCGCCGGCTGCGCCATTCCTGCCCATGCTCGATCTGGTACTGCAGTCGGTCGTCAGCGGTGCGGTCACCGGCTGCGTCTACGCGCTGATCGCCCTCTCGGTGGTCATCATCTACAAGTCCACCGATGTCATCAATTTCGGTGGCGGCGAGGTGGTGATGGTCGGCGCCTACCTGGGCCTGCTCGGCCTTCAGTACCTGCAGATGCCGTACATGCTCATCTTTGCCTTCAGCGCCGCCATCACATTCGTGCTGGGAGCCCTGTTCGACCGCGTGGTGCTCACCAAGGTGCTGGGCCGGGCGGTGCCAGGCCAAAGCATCATGGTCTCCATGGTGCTGGCCACGGTGGGCCTGTCGTTCATGCTCAAGGGCACGGTCCGGCTCTTTCCCTACGCCGACGACGTGCGCCGCCTGCCACCCCTGTTCACGGGTGAGCCGATCTTCCTGGGCCCGGTCATCGTGCAACGCCAGGACATCGCGCTTGTGGTCGTGTCGCTCGTTGTCATGGTGGCGCTGTGGGCTTTCTTCTCGTTCACGATGACCGGCAAGGCCCTGCGCGCCACCAGCCAGAACGCGCGCGCCGCGGCGCTCATAGGCATACCGGTGCGCAACATGAAGATGGCGGTATGGGGTATCGCTTCGGCCATCTCGGCTGTCGCCGGCATCCTGCTCGCCTCCAAGCTGACGATGACACCCGACATGGGCGTGCTGGTGATCCTCGCGTTCGCGGCTGCCGCGATCGGCGGGTTCGCCAGTCTGCCGGGCTGCATCGTGGGCGGCATCATCCTCGGCGTGATCCAGAACCTGGTCGGGCTGTTCCTGTCGGCGCGCGCGATCTCGGTCGCGCCCTTCCTGGTCATCATGGTCATCCTGGTGTTACGGCCGCAGGGCCTGTTTGGCGGTCCGGTAATGGCCAAGAAGGTCTAACCATGTACGGCAATCCTCCTGTCGGGCGCCTCGCGCCCGTGCTGTTGCTGCTGGCTCTGGGCTTCGTGCTGCCGCACTTCGTGCCCCAGTACTTTTTGTACATCGCCAACTACCTCATGACCTTCGCGGTGCTGGCCATCGGGCTCGACCTGCTGCTGGGCTGGGCCGGGCAGTTTGCCTTCGCGCACATCGCCTTCTACGGTGTCGGCGCCTATGCCACCGTGTTGTTGCAGACGCGGTTCGGCCTGCCCTTCGTGCTGGCGATGCCGCTGGCAGCGCTGTTGGCCGCCCTGCTGGGCATGCTGATCGCATTTCCGGCGGCGCGCCTGCGCGCGGTCTACCTGGCGCTGGCGACCTTTGCCTTTGCCGAGGGCACGCAATGGGTGTTCAACTCCTGGGACAGCGTGACAGGCGGCGCGGACGGCATGCGCATCAAGGGTCCCTCGATGTTCGGTTACACCATGGGCACCGACCCCGCGGCCTTCCCGGTGATGACGGTCATCCTGGCCGTCGTGATCGTGGCCACCATGTACCTGACCACATCCAAGCTCGGGCGCGCGCTCTGCGCGATCCGCGACAGCGAGCACGCGGCGGCGGCTTCCGGCATCGACGTGCGCGGCACCAAGATCATCGTCTTCACGATATCCGCCTGTTACGCGGGCATCGCCGGCGGCATGTTCACCACCTACCAGTCGTTCATGAACCCGGAGACCTTCGGCTTCGCGCAGATCGTGCTGGTGCTGACGATGATCGTGGTCGGCGGCCTGGGCAGCCTGCCCGGCACGCTGATCGGTGTGGTGCTGCTGGGCCTGCTGCCCGAGATCATGCGCACTGCCATGCGCAGCATGCTGATCTGGCAGGAACTGGTCTATGGCCTCATCATCATCCTGGCCATGATGTACATGCCGCGCGGGTTGTGGGGCACCTTCTTCCAGCGCGGAAAGAGCCGGTCATGAGCGCAGCGGACGCGTTCTTCTCGCTGCGCGACGTCACCGTGCAATTTGGCGGCCTGACGGCGCTGAACCAGTTTTCGATGGACGTGCGCCAGGGCACCATCCATGCGCTCATTGGACCGAACGGCGCCGGCAAGTCGACCGTGTTCAACTGCGTCTCGCGTTTCTATACACCGGCCTCGGGCGACGTGCTGTTTGATGGCAAGTCATTGCTGCGCTCGCCCGCACATGCAATTGCCGGAATGGGCGTGGCGCGCACCTTCCAGAACATCGAGCTGTGCCGCAGCCTCACGGTGATCGAAAACCTGCTGATCGGCATGGCGCCGCGCATACCGGATTACTTCCCCTTTGGTCCTGGCCGGCGGCGCGCGGCCGCGGAACACACGGCCATAAGCGAGGCCGAGGCATTGCTCGATCGCCTGGGCCTGATGCCGCTGCGCGACGTGCCGGCCGATGCGCTCGATTTTGGCAGCCAGAAAAAGCTCGATCTGGCGCGCGCGCTGGCGTCCCGGCCACGCCTGTTGCTGCTCGATGAACCGGCTGCCGGCCTGCGCAGCATGGAGATCGCCGCGCTCGACGCGCTGCTGGTTGACCTGGCGCGCAAGCAGGGGCTGACCATCGTGCTGGTGGAACACGTGATGCAACTGGTGATGGGCGTGGCGGACCGCATCACGGTGCTGAACTTCGGCCAGAAGATCGCCGAGGGGTCCCCTGCCGAGGTACGCGCCCACCCCAAGGTGATCGAAGCCTACCTGGGGAGCGCGGCCCATGCTTGAGCTGCAAGGCATCTGCGCAAGTTATGGCCGGGTGCGCGCGCTGGAGCAGGTGTCGCTCACGGTCGGCGCCGGCCAACTGGTCTGCCTGCTGGGCGCCAACGGCGCCGGCAAGACCACCACGCTCAATTGCATCTCGGGTGTGGTGCCACTCAGCGCAGGGCGCATCGTGTTCGAAGGCGAAGACATCACCGGCTGGCAGATCGAACGCATCGTTGCGCGCGGCATCGTGCAGGTGCCTGAAGGGCGCGAGATATTTCCCGAGATGAGCGTGGCCGACAATCTGCTGCTGGGCACGTGGCTGCGCCGGCGCGACAAGAGCGCGGCCAAAGGCTTCGAGCGGGTCTACGGCTACTTCCCCCGGCTCGCGGAACGCGCCCAGCAGCACGCGGGAACCTTGTCCGGCGGCGAGCAGCAGATGCTGATGCTGGGGCGCGCGCTGATGGCCAGCCCCAGGCTGCTGCTGCTCGACGAGCCCAGCCTGGGCCTGTCGCCGCTGCTGGTGCAGCAGCTGTTCGAGATCATCACGCGCGTGCACGCCGACGGTGTGCCGATTCTTCTGGTGGAACAGAACGCCCAGGTCGCCTTGTCCGCAAGCGACCATGGCTTCATCCTGGAAAACGGTGCGATCCGTCTCGACGGCAGCGCCAGCGCCCTGGCGGACAACCCCGAAGTCCGAGCCGCCTACCTGGGCGGCTGAAGGAGAACACGCCCATGATCGACCTGCATACCGTCGCCACGCCGAACGGCCACAAGATCTCCATCATGCTCGAAGAGGTGGGACTGCCTTACACCGTGATCCCGTACAACATTTTTGCGGGTGACCAGTTCAAGCCCGAATTCCTGCGCCTGAATCCGAACAACAAGCTGCCGGTGATCGTCGACCAGCAACCCATGGGCGGTGGCGAGCCATTCGCGGTGTTCGAGTCGGGTGCCATCCTCGCCTACCTGGCCGACAAGACCGGGCAGCTGTGGCCAGCAGATCCGCGCCAGCGCCACACCGTGCTGCAGTGGCTGATGTTTCAGATGGCCGGCCTCGGGCCGATGCACGGGCAGGCGCACCACTTCATCCGCTATGCGCCCGACCGGCAGGACTATCCGACCACACGTTACCTGCAGGAAGCGCGCCGTCTGCTGCGCGTGATGGATGGGCGCCTGGCGCAGGCCGAATACCTCGCCGGAGCTGACTACTCGATTGCCGACATCGCCTGTTGGCCGTGGATTCGCGCCACCCGCCTGATCAGCATCGATCTGCAGGACTACCCGCAGTTGCGGCGCTGGTTCCGCACGATCGAGCAACGCCCGGCCGTGGCGCGCGGCGGCAGCGTGATCGACGACAGTGTGAATACCCGGCCGGCGTCGAGCAAGGTTGCGCTGGACGCCTCACAATGGTCAGCCCTGTTCGGCGCGCGCCAGCATGCCGAACAGGGCCAAACTGGAGACTCCCAATGAACAGCACCGCAGTCGTGTCCGACCCTGTTGTAGCCCGCGTCGAAGCCCCAGTCGAAGCAATAACCCAGCGCAAGCGCATCGCCGAGTCATTCGACTACACCCCCTTGCAGGAGAGCGGGTTTGAATCGCGCGGTCTGCGGCCCTTCATGCAGTACCGCGATCTCGGTCTGCGCAAGGCCACCGGCGGCCTGATGCGCGCCGAACACATCCGCGTGACGGGACAGATCGACGCCAAGACCGGCTGGCATTGCCACAACCTGGACTTCCAGTATGTGTACGTGCTCAAGGGCCATGTGCGCTTCATGACGCAGGATGGCGAGAACGTGCGCCTCGGTCCGGGTGACGGCGCGCATCTGCCCGGCCTGTACCGGCACGACGAATTCGAGTTCTCACCGGACTTCGAGGTGCTGGAGATCACCGCGCCGGCGGACGTCAGCACCATCACCGGGCGCGATGCACCACTGCCGCCGCAACGCGAAGACGGCGGCCGGGTATCCTCCTTTGCCACCAATTACGACAGTCCCCAGGCCTACAAGGTGGGCGACGGGCCGCGCCGCTTCCTGGCTTACCGCGACGCCGGCGCCACCGTGGCCACCGGGCGGCGCGTGAACATCAACGTGGTGCGCAACAGCGTCGCCGGGGACAGCTCGACCGGCTGGCACCACCACACGTTGGCATGCCAGTTCATCTACGTGCTGCAGGGATGGTCGCGCGTGGAGATCGAGGGAGGCGCGGAGTACACGATCCACGCGGGAGACGCCATGACACTGCCCTACGGGCTCCGGCACGACGTGACGGCGTTTTCCGCCGGCTTCGCCGTGTTCGAGCTGAACATTCCCGCCGACTACGACACCATCGCGTGCGAGCCGCCAGCGCCCCGCAAACCCTGACCCGCAAGGAGCTTTCCATGCGCCCACTGAGCCTGAACCATGTCGCCTACGTCACCTGGAATACCGCCGAGACCGTGCGCTTCTATACCCAGGTGCTGGGCATGAAGCTGCGCGGACACGCCAGCGGCACCAAGGTGAGCACCGGCGAGACCGGCCGCTTCCTGCACACCTTCCTGGAAATGGAGGACGGATCGCACATCGCTTTCTTCGAGATCGATGGCGTTGAGCGCGAGAGCCACAAGACACCGGTGCCGGCCTGGGCGCGCCACATTGCGCTAAACGTTGCATCCGAGGAAATCCTCGCGCAGTGGGAACAACGGCTGCGCAAGCACGGCGTCGACTTCGTCGGTCCGGTCGATCATGAAGGCACCTGGAGTTCGATCTACTTCTTCGACCCGAACGGCATCCGGCTCGAACTGACGTATCAACGCCGCGAACTCAACGACAAGGACGAAGCCCTGGCAGCGCAGGCCGTACGCGACTGGGCGCGCGATCATCAGCAGGCGCTGGCGTGATGGGCACGGGTGGCCGACTGCAGGGCAAGGTCGCCATCATCACAGGGGGCGCCTCGGGGATAGGCCGCGCCACGGTGCTGCTGTTCCTGCGTGAAGGCGCCCGCGTGGCGATTGGTGATATCGACGAGGCCGGCGCGCGCGAGACCTTGCGCATGGCGCACGTGCAGGAGTCCGATGCCATGTTCCTGAAGACCGACGTGGCCAGTGCCACCGACTGCGCGGCACTCGTGCAGGCCACGCTGCAGGCCTGGGAGCGGCTGGACGTGCTGCACAACAACGCCTACTGGGCGCCGACCGGGCGCAACGTGCTGACCACCAGCGAAGACGAATGGGACCGCACGCAGGACATCACGCTCAAGAGCATGTACCTGATGTCGCGCGCGGCCTTGCCACACATGCTCGCGCGCGGCAGCGGCTCGATAGTCAACACCGCCTCGGTGGCCGGCCTGGTGGGCAGCCGCAATTTCAGCGCCTATGCGGCGGCCAAGGGCGGCGTCGTGGCGCTGACCAAATCGATGGCGACGGATTTTGGAAAGCAGGGCATCCGAGTGAACTGCATCGCGCCCGGGCCGATCGACACGCCGGCGATTGCGGAACTCAAGAAGAATCCGGACTGGTTGGCGTTCCAGATGAACCGGCTGCTGCTCGACCACCTGGGCCGGCCGGAAGACGTGGCCCATGCCGCGCTGTTCCTGGCCAGCGACGAATCGTCGTTCGTGACCGGATCGACACTGCTGGTCGACGGCGGCGCCACCGCGCACTAGTGGTTTTCATTCCGATACGCGGCCTGGCACGCCATAAAGCCGCAGCGCGTCGCTCAGGAAGGCGTCAGGCTGACTTCGACCTGGCCCCAGGCGCGGTCCATGCGCAGGTGATGCACGAAGGGCAAGCGCTGCGCCGTGAACTTGGCGTGCAGCGCGGTGTTGCCGAAGTAGTCTTCCAGCGCCTGGCGCGATTGCAGGCCGTACAGCATCATGTAGCTGGCCCAGCCGTCGTCGCTCTTCTGCTCCAGCTTGAGGCGCTTGAAGAACAGGAATCCGGGTTGCGCGATGACCTCGGCGCAATGCCCGCCATCGAGCCAGTCGAACACCTGCTTGTGGCCGTCAGGCGATACCCAGAACTTGACCACATATATCACCGCTGCATCCATGGCAAACCCTCTTTGCAACCGAATCGATAGCGGATTGTAGGTGGCGAAACCCCGCATGAAATGGAGAAACCCATGGCAGCAAGCAGGACCTTGACACTCACCGACCGCGTCGCCATCGTCACCGGCGCAGGGCGCGGCCTGGGCCGCGCCTATGCACTGGAACTGGCGCGGCGCGGCGCCAGAGTGGTGGTCAACGATGCCGGCTTCAATATGGCCGGCGACGACACCGGTGACCACGGCCCTGCCGACAGCGTGGTGCGAGAGGTCCGCGACGCGGGCGGCCAGGCGGTCGCAAGTTACCACGACATCGCGCAGGCGCACCAGGCGCACGAACTGGTTGCGCAGGCCGTGTCGCGCTTCGGCCAGGTGGACATCCTGGTGAACAACGCCGGCAACAACCGGCACGCGATTTTTCCCGCAGTGCAACTCGAGGACATGCGCGCCATCCTGGACGTGCACCTGATCGGCCCCATGTTGCTGAGCCAGGCGGTGTACCCGCACATGGTGGCGCGCCGGCACGGCCGCATCGTGCTGACAACCAGCCAGGTCGGCTTCCAGGGCAAGGTGGACAGCGTCGCTTATGGCGCGGCCAAGAACGCCGTGATCGGCCTCATGCACGGCATGAAGCTCGACGCCGCGCGACACGGCATCCTGGTCAACTGCATTTCGCCGCTGGCGCTCACGCGTATGGGCGGCATATTCCCCAAGGCGCTGGCGCAATGGATAGACCCTGCCCTGGTCGCCGCCGCGGTGGTGTGGTTGTGCAGCGATGAATGCACCCTGAGTGGCGAGGTGCTGATCGCCGGAGGTGGCCACTTTGCGCGCGCCTGCACGATGGAGAGCCAGGGCATCGACGTGCCAGGCGCCGCCAGCGGTGAAATGGTCCGGCGCCGCTGGAAATCCATCGCCAGCATGCGCGGTGCGCTGACTTACGCCGATGCCTTGCAAGCCGTGGGCGCGACCTTCACCAAGGTCAAGCAGCGCATGGGCCTGGCTTCCTGAAGCCGGCCCCACACTTCAGATCTTGAACGCCTCCAGCGACTCGGGCGCGAACAGTTCACGCGGCTCGAGCAGCCGCCTGGATAGACCCTGCTCGAAGTGGTAGCGCAGGAAAGTACGCAAAGTAGCCTCGTTCTTGGCAAACCCATACGGCCAGTAATCCTCGCCCATCTCGCGGCGCACCTGCTCCACGTGGGCGGTCAGCCACGGAAGCATGGTCTTGAGCGCAGCGGTCTCGTACAGGTCGGCATAACTGCGTCGCTGCGATTCGGTGAACGCCTTGAACAGGGACTGCGCAATCCAGCGATGGGCTTCGTAGACGTCGCGCCGCAAAGCCACTGTATGCATGATCGGGAACAGGCCGGTCTCGCGAAAATAGTCGCGCTCCACCGCCTCGTAGCTCTCGAACAGCCGCTTGACGCGCCCGCCGCCGTGCAGAAAACTCGACGGCATGCGTGCTGTGTACAGGGCATCGATCTCGCCATCGAGCAACATTTTGGAGAGTGTCTGCTCCGGGCCGATGCTGCGCACCTGGATGTTGGGCGGCAGGTCGAGCTTGATCTTTTCAGAGCGGCCCGGCTCCTCTTCACCGCCGGTGAAGTAGGTCACGCTGTCCACCGGGACGCCGTAGTGGTCGGACAGGATGCCGCGAATCCACACCGGCGCCGTCATCTGGTATTCGGGATTGCCAACGCGTTTGCCGATCAGGTCGCGCGGCTCGCGAATGCCGGCATTGGCATTCACGTAGATGCAGGAGTGCCGGAAGAATCGCGACGGGAAAACCGGAATCGCCACGAACGGGCGCGCCGGGTTGTGCATGGAGACCGAATACGAGGAGAGCGACATCTCGGCGAGGTCGAACTCCTTGTGCCGCAACATGCGAAAGAAGGTTTCCTCCACCGGCATGTTCAGGTAATTCAGGTCGATGCCATCTGGCACGACCGAGCCGTCCATCAAGCCGCGGGTACGGTCGTAGTTCCAGCAACCCAGGGTCAGCGCGAGACGCGACATTGCCAGCGCCCTATTCCGGCTTGATGCCGGCAGCGACCACCGCCTTGGCCAGGCGATCGTTCTCCGCCAGGATGGCCTTGTTGTAGTCGGCCGGGCTGCTGCTCAGCGGATCAATGCCCGCGTTCACAAAGGTCTGCACCAGGGCCGGCAATTTCGATACGGCCGTCATTTCGGCGTTGAGGCGGTCGATCGCACTCTGCGGCGTTCCGGATGCCGCGAGCACACCGACGATGGGCGCGAAGTCGAAGCCGGGAATGATGTCGGCAATCAGGGGGATGTTCGGTTCCTGGACGGAGCGTTGCGCGGCGTTTGACGCGATCAGCCTGACCTGTCCGGTCTTCACGAACCCGGCCAATGACGGAAGCGCGGAGAACAGTACGTCCACCTGGCCGCCGATCAATGCCGGAACCGCCTGGCCCGTGCCCTTGAACGGCACATGCGTCATATCCAGCCCCAGCGATGACTTGATCGCCTCCATCGTCAGGTGGTGCGTGCTGCCCACGCCGGAGGAACCGTAGTTGAGGGTTCCGGGCTTGGCCCTGGCCAGGGCAATGAACTCCTGCAGGTTGTTGGCTGGTACCTTGGGATTGAGCGCCATGTACAGGGACGCCCGCGCGGCCAGGTACACCGGGGCGAAATCACGCTTGTAGTCGTAGCCGAGGTTTTTGTAGACGGCCGGGTTGATGGAGAACATCGAACCGTCCGTCACCAGGAAGGTGTAACCATCCTTGGGGGATGCCGACAGCGCCTGGGCCGCAACCACACCATTGGCGCCAGGGCGGTTGTCTATCACCACCGACTGGCCGAGGCGCTCGGTCAGGTGCAGGGCATACACGCGTGCCACCGTGTCCGGGAATCCACCCGCTGCATAGGGCACGATGAACTTGATCGGCCGGTTCGGGTAGGCAGCCTGGGCTTGCACTGCCGCAGGCAGGACCATGTTGGCGATGGCCAGTGCCGTGCCGGCGAGCAGGAGGTTGCGACGTTGCTGCATGGGTGTCTCCGATGGATGTTGTTTGTCGCAAGCGTATACGCAATTCATTGCCCTAGCCCGTCGGTGTCGAATAAGACGCTTCCAGCGCCGGGGCCGCTTCGTCCCAAACATGCCTCACCGGATGGGCCCTCCAGTCGGTGCTTTTGGGAATGATGGCCTGGAAGGAACACACGCCAGGCGGAATGCGCGCTTCACCGGTACCGATGGCGGGCTCGCCGGCCTGGAAAGCGCGCACCGCATCCAGCATCTGGCGCCGGAATTCGACGATGGCCAGATCGCTGGCGCCCAGGCGCTCATGCGTGCGGTCGGCAATAGCGCCCATGGTGACCCACATGGCGACATCCTGATTCGGGAAGCCGGCGATGCCAGTGAAGTTGCCGGCTTTCATGGCCGCCCGATCCTGCCAGAACTGGTTGTCGCGCGTACGCAATGGGCGGTAGGCGGTGTCAAGGTCGACCCCCAGCTGCTGGCCCAGAAACTTGCGCCAGGTCGGTGTGTCGGGCGTCAGGTCCGGGTGGCCCCAGGCCATGAAATAGAAGGCGGTCTGGGTGTCATCCACGGGAACGTTGATGTTGGCGACGTTGTACAGGTTGTTCGGCGGAATCAGCACGCTGGCTGGCGCTACGAATACCGTAGCGCGCACATAGTCGTTGACGGCCGCATTCGTGATCGGCCGGCGGATGGCGGCGTAGCGGAATCCGTAGCCACCCAGTTCCACCTGCAGGCGCGGCGCCTTGTCGGTGGACGGACGCAGCCAGGTACTGGCGGTGGCTTGCGCACCCTCCACCCGCGCCGGAACCATGTCGGACGAATGCAGGCTGGAACTGTGCGCGGAATCGATCGCTCCCTCCAGGATCTGCGCCCAGTTGCAGGGGATGACGACCTTGGCAATCGTGACCCGCGTATCGGCGGTCGGCGCCCAGGGCGGCGCAGCGAACGGCGGCCGGGTTTCGGAGGGGCCCATATAGGCCCAGACGAAACCGCCCCACTCGTGGGTCGGATAGGCCAGATGCTTGACCTTGTTCACCATGCCGCTGGCGGCCGGCTCGGACACCATCTCCAGCACGTTGCCGTGCACGTCCATCTTCCAGCCGTGGTAGAGACAGCGCAGTCCGCAGTTCTCGTTGCGGCCCAGCACCAGCGAGGCGCGCCGGTGCGGGCAGTATTCGTCGAGCACGCCCACGGCACCATTGCTGTCGCGAAACACCACCAGGTCTTCACCGAACAGCCGCGCGCGCACCGGTGTGCCATCGGGCTCGGGCACTTCCTCGAGCAGGCAGACAGGCGTCCAGTGGCGGCGCATCAGCTGGCCCATGGGTGCCTGGCCGACCACGCGGCACAACAAGTCGTTCTCTTCAGCCGTCAGCACCGCGCACTCCTTCGTGGCACGGGGGTCATTCCCCGCTTGCCAATAGATTCTTAGGGGACTAAGATTATGAGGCTTGGCCGTGCTTGTCAAGCCTTGGCACCCTCCCCACACCGGACACCTCTTGCCAGCAAACGCCGATTCCCCGCGTAGTCCTCCCGCAGAGCCGCAGTTCTCCACGGCGCTTGTCGCCGCTAAGGACGCCATCGCCACCGGCATCTGGCGCTTCACCTTGCAACGACCCGATGGAGTACCCATGGGAGCGTTCAGCGCCGGCTCACACCTGACCGTGTGTGTGCCCGGCGGCATGCGGCGCAACTATTCCCTGTGCAGCGATCCCGCAGACCCCAAGGCATGGCAGATTGCCGTCAAACGCGAGGCGCATGGCCGTGGCGGCTCACAGCGCATGGTGGACGACGTGCACCAGGGCGACCTGATCCAGATCAGTGCGCCGCGCAACAACTTTGCGCTGCATGCGCGGGCCACGCGTTTCCTCTTCATCGCAGGGGGCATCGGAATCACGCCCATCCTGTCCATGATGCGCCAGCTCGCGCGCCAACCCGGCTGCCAGTTCCGGCTGATCTACTGCACGCGCGACGAAGCCGCAACCGCCTTTCGCGCCGAATTGCGCGAGCCGCTGTTTGCGGACCATGTGCAAGTGCACCACGACCAGGGGGACCCGGCCCGGGCCATCGACCTGTGGCCGGTGTTCGAGACACCCGGACCCGAACAGGTGTACTGCTGCGGGCCGCGCGCACTGATGGAGGCGGTGGGCGACATGTCCGGTCACTGGCCCTCGGGGGCGATCCATTTCGAGAGTTTTGGGGTGGATGCCACGGCGCAGGCCAACGACGCAGCGTTCTCGGTGCGTCTGCAGCGCAGCGGACGGCACATTACGGTGGCTGCCAACCAGTCCCTGCTGGAGGCCTTGCGCGCCAACGGGACGACCATCGCAAGTTCGTGCGAAAGCGGCACCTGCGGAACCTGCCGTACAGGTTTGCTCTCCGGCGAGGCCGAACACCGCGACATGGTGCTGCGCGACGATGAAAAAAAGCAGCACATCATGGTCTGCGTCTCGCGGGCGCATTCACCTGAACTGGTGCTGGACTTGTGACGCCCGAACCCCTTCGCATCGGCGTTGCCGGACTGGGCCGGGCCTTCGCATTGATGCTGCCTACTTTTGTGGCCGACCCGCGTGTTACCTGGTCGCGGGTGCCGACCCGCTGGAGCCCGCCAGGACCCGTTTCGGGCAGGACTTCGGTGCACCTGCCTATGCCAGTGTGGAGGCACTCTGCGACGACCCCGGGGTAGAAGTGGTCTATGTCGCCACGCCGCATGGGCTGCACGCCGGCCATGTGGCGCTGGCTGCCGCCGCCGGCAAGCACCTGCTTGTCGAAAAACCATTGGCCATCAGCCTGGACCAATGCACGCGCATGGTGGACGCCGTTGCCAGTGCCGGTGTGCAAATGGTTGTAGGGCACAGCCACAGTTTCAATCTGCCCATACAGCGCACGCGCGCACTGATCCAGAGCGGGCGCTTTGGCGCAGTGCGTATGCTGACCGCGCTCAACTTCACCGATTTCCTGTACCGGCCACGCCGGCCTGAAGAGCTCGACACGGCCGCCGGTGGCGGCGTAATCCACAGCCAGGCGGCGCACCAGATCGACATCCTGCGTTTGCTCGGCGGTGGCCTGGTCGAGTCCGTGTTCGCCCATACCGGCAACTGGGACGCAGCGCGTCCGACGGAGGGCGCCTACCAGGCCTTGTTGCGGTTTCAGGGTGGCGCCTTTGCGAGCGCCACGTACAGCGGTTATGGGCACTTTGACAGCGACAGCCTGATGGGCGGCATCGGGGAGCTGGGGCAGGCCAAGCTGCCACAGGACTACGGTGCGGCACGACGCCGTCTGGCAGGCGTGGCTGGCAGCGCCGAAGAAAGCGCGCTGAAGGCTGCGCGTAACTTCGGCGGCGCACTGTATGTACCACCATCGAAGCCAGACGCGCTGGCCCACCAGCACTTCGGCCCGCTCGTCGTGAGTTGTGACCTGGCCGACCTGCGCCCTACCCCGCACGGGGTCGAAATCCACGACCATGCAACACAAAAGCTCGAAACCCTCCGCAATCCCGCCGTGCCGCGCAGCGAAGTGATTGATGAACTGGTAGCCGCCGTCAGGCTGGGGGAGCCGCCGTTGCACGGGGGTGCATGGGCGCGTGCCACCACGGAGGTTTGCCTGGCCATCCTGGCGTGCGCACACACCCACCTGCCGCAGGCGCTGCGCTACCAGGTTGCAGTGCCACCTGTCGCATGAACGACGATACCCGCCACATCCTGCACCACTGGCGTGAAGCGGTGCCCAACGACCGCGTAGCCCATCTGGTGCGTGACACCGAGCGCGCCTTTCGCCGGGCCCTGCAGGCACGGCTGGCGCCGCACGGCGTGCCGTTTGGCCATTGGGCCTTCCTGCGCATCCTGTGGGAGAAGGACGGCCTGACGCAGAAGGAGTTGAGCGCGCGCGCAGGTGTCATGGAACCGACCACGTTCGCCGCCATGAAGGCAATGGAGGCGCAGGGTTATGTGACGCGCACCCGGTTGCCGCACAACAGAAAGAACGTCTACGTACACCTGAGTGAGCGCGGTCGCCAGCTCAAGGAACTTCTCGTGCCATTGGCGGAAGAGACCAACCGCGTCAGCATGCGCGAACTGAGCGAGACCGAGGTCGCCACGGCGCGCAAAGTCTTGCTGGCAATGATCATGAATCTGGCGCAGGACGAAGCTGCCCCTGCGCCATCACCGCGCAGCCGGGCTAGGAGCGCGCGGCCGGCAGGTGGCGCGTAACACGCGCCAGCCAGTCCGCATCGTTCGACAGGGAGCCGAGTTCGGCGAGCGCCTCGTCGCGCGTCTGCGTCCAGCGCTCGGCCACCCGTACGTCTTCGCCGTCGCGCTCCTGCCAGGAGAATTCCAGCCGGATACCGTTGGGGTCGAAGAAGTAGACAGACCAGGTTGCACAGCCCACGGGAATCGGCCCGATGGTGGCAACGCCGGCGTCCTTCAGGCGCTGCGACAACTCGGCGAACCGTTCCTCTGTGGTCGTGAACGAGCAGTGCTGCATCGCGGCCAAGGCATCGCGGTCGCCCGCCTGCTTGGCGCCTTTGGGCATCTCGAAAAAGGCCACCAGGGTGTCACCCCCGGCGTCGAAGAAATAGTGGCGCAGGTTCTCGAACGGCGGATTGCCGCGATTTCCCGGACCGGTGCCCAGTCCCGGTGGCACCTTCAGCGCATGCACCAGCGGCATGCCGAGCACGCCGGTGTAGAAGTCGATGGTCATCTTCATGTCATCGGTGTTGAGCGCCAGGTGATGGATGCCACGGGTCAAGGGGGTGGCCGCGTGGCGCGCGCGCAGCAGGGGTTCACTCATGGGCATCCTCTCTCAGCCAATCCTGGCCAGGTCAAAGTACAACTGGCCGAGGTCGGCCCGGTCGGCCAGCTCGGCGCTGGCCTGCGTCAGGGCAATACGCCCCTTGATCATCACGTAGGCCCGGCTTGTAAAAGGCAGGGCGATATCGAGCTTTTGTTCCACCAGCACCATCGTCAGGCCACGGCTACGCAAGGCATCGAGCGCCCGACGGATCTCGTCCACCACGAGAGGCGCCAATCCCAGGAAAGGTTCATCGAGCAGCAGCACGCGGGGAGCCGACATCAGGGCGCGTCCGATGGCGACCATCTGCTGTTCGCCTCCAGACAGGGTACCGGCCAGTTGGGAGCGACGTTCGGCCAGCCGCGGGAACAGTTCATAGACAGCGTCGAACTGCGCCTGCACGCTTGCGGCATTGCGTGCCCGCAAGCCAATCGTGCCGAGTCGCAGGTTGTCCTGCACCGAAAGCGGCGCAAACATGCGTCGCCCCTCCGGAACCTGCACCAGCCCCGCAGCGACGATGGCGTGGGAAGGCAGGCGCATCAAATCCAGGTCATCCATGCGGGCCGTTCCGCTGCGCTCGCGCAGCGTACCCGACAGTGCGGCCAGCAGGGTCGACTTGCCCGCGCCGTTCGGCCCCAGCAGCGCAACCGTCTCGCCACGCGCGACCTGCAGCGAGATGTCGTGCAGCACCGCGCCATGCCCGTAGCCTGCCGTGAGGGCCTTGACTTCAAGCATCGGTGCCGGCCCCGACATTGCCGAGATAGGCCGCGACGACCTCGGGATCAGCCTGAATCTGCTGCGGCGTACCCTGCGCGATGGCGCGTCCGAAGTTGAGCACGACCACTCGCTGCGCCAGAGCCATGAGGAAGCGCATGTCGTGCTCGATCAACAGCACTGCAATGCCGCGTGCCGAGATGCCCCGGATGATCTGCGTGATGCGGTCGCACTCCGCAGCAGTGAGGCCCGCTGCCGGTTCGTCAAACAGCATCAGCCGTGGCTGCGCAGCCAGGGCGCGCGCGATCTCCAGCAGCCGGCCCTGGCCGAACGACAGGTTGGCCACGTCGGTATCACTGGCCTGCTCCAGCCCCACAAACTCGATGAGCCCTTCGGCAGAGGCTACGGCCTCCTGCTCGGCGCTCCGTGAGGCACGGGTGCGCGCCAGCACCTGCCACAGGGGTAAGTGCAGGCGCGTGTGCATGCCCAGCATGATGTTCTCGCGCACCGACATGCTGTGAAACGGCTTGTTGTGCTGAAACGTGCGCACGATCCCGCGTCCGGCCATGGCATGCGCTGGCAGCCCGGCAAGCGACTCGCCGGCAAACACGATCGTTCCCGCCGATGGCGCGAGCGCACCGGCGATCATGTTGAAGGTGGTGCTCTTCCCGGCGCCATTGGGCCCGATCACGCCTAGAATCTCGCCGGCGTTGACTTCCAGGTCGAGGTCCGCCACGGCGTGCAGGCCACCAAAGCGCTTGCCCAGGCCGCGGGTCACGAGCAACGGGGCGGCGCTTACTGGAGTACCTTCGCCCGGCGGGCTGCGGTGCGAGCGCCTTGGGAGCGGCCCGGCGGCGCTCATCGAACTTCCCTCCGTCCTGCGGACCGCGAGGCTGTTCGCCTTGGGATCGGGCCGGTGGCTCACAACCACCTCCGGCGCACCCCATCCCAGATGCCGATCAGGCCCTTGGGCTGGAACAGTACAACGGCCACCATGACGACGCCAAATACCAGGGCATGGTGATGGCCTATCACTGGCGACAGGACAAAGGGCAGCAGATACAGCAATATGGCGCCGACGATGGCACCGGCATGGCGGCCACTGCCGCCCACGATCACCATGAACAGCAACTGGAACACATTGGAGAGGCCAAAACTGACGGGATTCACGGTGTTGTCGACGAACGCATAGACCATGCCGGCTATACCAGCCAGCGCTGAGGTGATGGCATAGGCGATGATCTTGGTGCGCGCCACGTCCACCCCCATGGCCTGCGCGGCCTGCGGATCGTCGCGCACTGCACGGCAGGCCCGCCCGAACCAGGATTTGTCCAGCCGCCACAGCACCGCCAATGTGGACAACATCAGCAGCACGATCACCACCGTGTACCAGGGTCCGCTCACACGCACCCCGAAGACGTCTGGCAGCCGGTAGTTGGCCAGGCCGCCCGTGCCACCGGTCACCGCGCCGCCTTCGTTGAGGACCACCACGAACAACTGGGCAAACGCGAGCGTGGCCAATGCGAGGTAGAAACCTTCCAGCCGCGTGGCCGGGATCGCAACCACCAGCGACAACACAACACACAACAACACGCCGGCGATGATGGCCAGTGGCAAGGGCAGACCCACCTGGAACAGCAGGATCAGGATGGCATAGGCGCCGATGCCGTAAAAGGTGAAGTGCGAAAACGCCACCTGCCCGGCGATGCCGAACAGGAAGTTGTACCCCAGCGCCAGCGTAATCCACAACAGGAGCTTGCGGTATACGTCGGTATGGTACGAACCCAGCACGAAGGCCAGCGCGGACAACAGCAGTGCGGCTGTCAGGTATGCGGCCAGCGACTTCACGTGCGCGCCTCCCGCGGCAACAGCAGACCGGTTGGCCGCACCAGCAGGAACAGGATCAGCAGCACCAGTTGAACGCCCATGGCCAGGCCTGGCGGGACCGGCGCATAACGCACCGTGAACTGCTCTGCAAAGGCGAGAATGAGCCCGCCAAGCAAGGCCCCTTCGACCCGGCCGACACCGCCGATCACAAGCGCGGTGAAGCCCTGGATCGCCAGCGGGAGCCCCATCAGGTAGTGTGCCGAAACGTTTGGCGATACCAGCAAGCCGGCC
>JANNDB010000092.1:0-15617 GCA_031387285.1 Betaproteobacteria bacterium
TCCAGGCGCGCCTTCAGGGCGCCGACGGCCGGCACCACACACCGCAACGCCGGCCGGTGCTGGCGCAGCAGTGCGAATGTGTCGAAAAACCTTCGCGCGAGGTACTCGATCTCGGAACGGCGGCTGCCCGGCAGCAGGGCGATCACGTGTGCCGAGGATTGCAGGCCCAGCGCAGCGCGCGCGGCCTGCCGGTCCGGCACCAGCGGGATCACCGACGCCAGCGGGTGCCCCACGTACGTGGCGGCTATTCCGTGGCGCTGCAGCAATTCAGGCTCAAATGGGAACAGGCACAACACATGGTCTGCGCTGGCCCGGATGGCAGCCATCCGGCCGGCCCGCCAGGCCCATACGGACGGGCAGACAAAGTGGACGGTCTTCACGCGCCGCTCCCGCAACGCGCGCTCGAGCGTCAGGTTGAAGTCCGGCGCGTCCACACCGATGAACACATCAGGGGGTTGGCGCAGCAAACGCTGCTGCAATTGGGCGCGTATGGCGATGATGCCGCGGTAGTGACGCACGACTTCGACATAACCGCGCACGGCCAAAGCTTCGTGTGGCCACCAGGCTTCAAATCCGCGCTGTGCCATGGCCGGACCGCCAATGCCGTGCGCCCGAAGGGAAGGCCAGCGCACGCGCATGCCATCGAGCAGCAGCCCTGCCAGCATGTCGCCTGACGCTTCGCCAGCCACCATGGCACAACGCAGTACGGCCTCGCCTGGGCCCGCTACAGCGGTCGACGCAATGGGCAGCACTACAGGTGCCTAGCGGACGATGCCGCGTTGCGGAGCGACCTGGTTCAGGAAATCGAGCATCAGACGAACATCGCCGGATGCCTCCTGGTGGCTCGCGGGGATATCTGCAATCTGTACCAGAGCCTGTTCCAACGCCAGGTTGTCGCGGTAGAGAAATCGTTGCATGGCCTTCACCGCCGCAATCCGCTGGGCCGAAAAGCCGCGCCGCCGCAAGCCTTCCAGGTTCATGGACCGCGCCTGGGCCGGTTGCCCTTGGCACATGACAAACGGAGGCAGGTCGGCGAACAGCAGGGAACACATCGCCGTCATGCTGTGGGCCCCGATGCGCACATACTGGTGCACCACGGTGAACCCGCCCAGGATGGCCCAGTCGCCCACAACGACATGGCCCGCCAGCTGCGAGTTGTTGGCAAAGGTCGTGTTGGAGCCAACCTGGCAATCGTGCGCCAGGTGGACATACGCCATCACCCAGTTGTCGTCGCCAAGGCGCGTAACGCCAGCGTCCCCGGGCGACCCGATATTGAAGGTGCAGAACTCGCGGATGGTGTTGCGGTCCCCGATGCGCAATTCACATGGCTCACCCGCATACTTCTTGTCCTGCGGAATCGCCCCCAGAGAATTGAACTGGAAGATGCGGTTGTCCCTGCCGATGGTTGTGTGGCCTTCAATCACGCAATGCGCCGCGACCGCAGTGCCCGCGCCAATCCGAACGTTCGGACCGATCACGCTGTAGGGCCCCACAGTGACCGAGCTGTCGAGTTCCGCTCCCGGCTCGATGATGGCCGTCGGATGGATGTTCTGACCGCTGCCCACGCCGGGAATCACGCGATGCTGCGCATGGTGCAGATGAGTTCAGCCTCCACCGCCAGATCCTCGCCGACGGTTGCACGCGACTTGAACTTGAAGATACCGGATTTCATCCGGTCAAGCTCCACATGCAGCATCAACTGGTCGCCTGGTTCGACCGGGCGCTTGAAGCGCGCTCTGTCGATACCGGCAAAATAATAGATGGTCTTGTCGTCCGGCGTCACCCCCAGTGTGTCGAACGCAAGCAACGCGGCAGCCTGAGCCAGCGCTTCCAGCATGAGCACGCCTGGCATCACCGGGCGGTGCGGAAAATGGCCGACAAAAAACGGCTCGTTGATCGTCACGTTCTTCAGGGCCGTGATGCGCTTGCCGCGCTCTATTGCGACGACCCGGTCCACCAGCAGGAACGGAAACCGGTGGGGAAGCTGCTTTAATACCGCGTGGATATCCATCATGGTGTGTTCAGGATTTGAGTGACTTTTCGAGGGCAGCCAGACGCGCTCGCAACTGGTGCAGACGCTTGACGGACGCCGCGTTTTTCTCCCACTGGGCATTGTCGTCGATCGGAAAAATGCCGGTGTAGGTACCGCTCTGGTGCAGCGACCGCGTGACGACGGACGCGGCCGAAATGTGTACGCTGTCGGCCAGCACAAGGTGACCCAGCACAATGGCTCCTCCACCAATGGTGCAATGCGCGCCTATCCTGGCTGAGCCAGCGATGCCCACACAACCCGCCATGGCAGTATGCCGGCCAACGTGGACGTTGTGACCGATCTGTACAAGGTTGTCGAGCTTCACGCCGTCTTCGATCACGGTGTCGGCCAGCGCGCCCCGGTCGATGCAGGTATTGGCCCCGATCTCCACGTCGTCGCCAATGCGCACCGCGCCGAGCTGCTCGATCTTTGCCCAGGCACCAGCGTTCGGGGCAAAGCCAAAACCATCGGCCCCGATCACGACCCCCGGATGCAGCAGGCAACGCGCTCCGATATGGCAGCCTTCGCTGACAGTGACACGCGACTTCAGCACGGTGGCCGCGCCGATACACGCGCCCGCCTCGACAACGCACAGCGGCCCGACACGGGCGCTGGGGTCAATCTGTGCTGTGGGATCGACCACCGCGCTGGGGTGAATTCCCGGTGGCGATGGCGGTTGATGACTGCGCTTCCAGAGTTGCGTGAGTCGGGCAAAGTAGAGGTAACTATCGTCTGTGACGATGCACGGGCCGCGGGCTAGCGCCTGATCCAGCGCGTCGGGCCCGACTACAACGCAGGCCGCGCGGCAGGTGGCCAGTTGCAATTGGTAGCGCGGACTGCTGAGGAAGCTGAGTTGATCGGGCTGCGCCAACTCCAGCGTCGCCAAGCCGTGAATCAGGGTCTGCGGATCACCGTGCAGCGTTCCGCCCAGCTTGTCGACGATGGTGGCCAGAGGCAGTGTCATTGCTGGGCCACCCGGGCCGGATCACTTTGTGCCGGTATTGAGCGCCTTGATCACCTTGTCGGTGATATCGTGTTTGGGGTTGACGTAGACCACAGGCTCTTGCAGAACCAGATCGTACTTTTCCGTTTCTGCTACTTGCTTGACGATCCTGTTGGCGCGTTCGATGACACTTTGCAGTTCTTCGTTGCGCCGAGCGTTCAGATCTTCCTGGAACTCCCGGCGTTTGCGCTGCAGGTCACGGTCCTGATCAACCAGTTGCTTTTGACGGGTATTGCGCTGAGTCTCCGAGAGGGTGGGCGCCTCACGCTCAAGCCGGTCGGCGGCGGTCTTGAGCACGTTGCCCTGATCGACGAGCTCCTTTTCCCGCTTGGAGAATTCTTGCTCGAGCTTGGCGCTGGCGGCCTTTGCAGGGGCAGCCTCGCGAATGATACGGTCCGTGTTGACAAAACCAACCCGGAACTCCTGCGCTTGCGCGGACAGCGTTGCCATGCCCAGCAGGAAGGGAATGCAGGCACGAAATGAAAGCATCTTCATTAGAAGGAAGTTCCGATCTGAAATTGAACATTCTGGATTTTATCGCCAGTGAATTTGCGTACCGGTCTCGACAGGGCAATCCGCAATGGGCCGACCGGCGACACCCAGCTGATGCCGACACCTGCTGCCGAACGCATGTCGTTGAGGCGGATGGGCTGACCGGCACCGTATATGTTGCCGATATCGAAGAAGCCGTACAAACGAAGGGTACGGTCGTTGCCCGCGCCAGGAAATGGCGCGAGCAGCTCAAAATTCAGATTGAATTTCTTGGTGCCGCCAAGTGCGGCATTGGTCACGGTGTCCCGAACACCCAGACTTCCCTGCTCGAAGCCGCGTACCGACCCGAGTCCGCCGCCGTAGAAATTCTTGAACAGGGGAAACGGAAGCCCGGCCAAGCCCCTGCCCGCGCCAATATCGCCATTAAAAGCAAACGTGTACTGCTTGGTCAGGGGAAAGTACTGCTGGTACTGGTAACTGGACGTGATGTATTTCACATCGCCGGCAACACCCCATTCGCCGGTGACGCGCTGGAATATGCCGCTTGTGGGGACCAGCGCGCTGTCACGCGAGTCACGCGCCCATCCCAGCGTCAGGGGAACCGTGGCGCTCCTGAATCCGAACTGTTTTGCGTAAGTCAAATACGCCCCGGGAAGATTGGTCCCTGGAATGATTTTGGTGGACTCGACCCCGGCGCCGAAGTACACCGTGTCCGTCTCGGTGAAGGGAACGCCAAAGCGCAGGCTGCCGCCTGTGGTCGACAACTTGTAGCTTGCCGTGTCCGAGTAGGGACTGGTATTGCGGTGGTACACATCAATCGACCGCGAGACGCCGTCCACTGTGAAGTAGGGGTCGGTCGTGTTGAAAACGATGGTTCGGTTGATCTTGCTGGTATTGACCTGTACGCCCAGGGAATTACCCGATCCAAATGCATTTTCCTGCTTCACGCCCACCGTCAGTCCCAGGCCATCGGAAGTTGAATAGCCGGCGCCCAGGCTCAGGTTGCCAGTCGGCTTTTCGACCACGGAGATCACAAGATCCACCTGATCCGGTGTCCCGGCGACTTCCAGCGTCTCGACCGTGACTTCCTTGAAAAAACCGAGCCGGTCCACCCGGTCGCGCGACAGTTTGATCTTGTCGGCGTCGTACCAGGCAGCCTCGAACTGGCGGAACTCGCGGCGCACCACCTCATCGCGGGTACGGTTGTTGCCCGCCACATTGACCCGGCGTACGTATGCCCTGCGCGAAGGTTCAGCCTGCAATACAAGCACCACGCGATTGTTTGACCGGTCCACCTCGGGCTTGGCCTCCACCTGAGCAAAGGCGTAACCAAACCGGCCAAAGTAGTCTGTAAAGGCCTTGGTCGTCTGAACCACCTGGTCAATGTTGTAAGCGCCCCCCGGCTCGATAGCGACGAGGGGTTTGAATTCATCTTCCTTGCCGAGGTAGTTGCCTTCGAGTCGCACTGCGGAGACTACGTAGCGTTCACCTTCGGTGATGTTGATGGCAATGCTGATGCTCTGCTTGTCAGGTGAAATGACAACCTGGGTCGAGTCGATCTGGAACTCCAGGTAACCGCGCGACAAATAGTAGGAGCGCAGCGTTTCCAGATCGGCGTTGAGCTTGGGCCTGGAGTATTGATCGGACTTGGTATACCAGCTCAACCATCCGCCCGTGTCGAGGTCGAACAGGGAGCGCAAGGTGCTATCGCTGAAAACCTTGTTACCCACCACGCGGATTTCCTTGATGGTGGCACGTTCACCCTCCGTGACGGTGAACGAGAGGTTGACCCGATTGCGCTCCACCGGAGTCACCGTGGTCACTACCGTGGTGGCATAAAAACTGCGATTGATGTATTGGCGCTTGAGCTCCTGCTCGGCCCTGTCCAGCAAGGCCTTGTCGAACGGCCGCCCGTCCGCAAGACCGGCTTCGCGCAAGGCGGTGCGCAAGGCTTCCTTCTCGAACTCCTTGTTCCCCTCGAAGTCGATGTCGGCGACGGTGGGACGCTCCTCGACAATAACCACCAGCACATTTCCGCTGACCTCGACGCGCACATCCTTGAACAGACCCAGCCCAAACAGCGCCTGGATTGCCGCTGCGCCCTTGCTGTCTTCGTAGGTGTCTCCCACACGTACCGGCAGCGACGCAAAAACGGTGCCCGCCTCCACCCGCTGCAGCCCCTCGACCCGGATGTCGCGCACCACAAACGGGTCAACTGCCCAGGCAGGGCCGGCGAACAAGCCGCCCGAAACGGCCAATGCCATCACGGCGCGGCGAATAGAAGTCAATTGCATGATTGAAGAGTGCATGAATCTGAACCGGCATGCAGAGCCACCGGAAATGATCTACCCAAGGATTCTGGCCAGGTCGTTGTACAGCGCGATGCCCATCATCATGAGCAACACCGCCACCCCGCCACGCTGCAGACGCGCCATCCACGCCTCTGTCACGCCTTTTCCGGTGACCGCCTCCCAAAGATAATACATCAGGTGACCACCATCGAGCACCGGCAACGGGAGTAAATTCAGGACGCCAAGACTGATACTGATCAGGGCCAGGAACGCCAGATAGTGGGACAGCCCCTGACTCGCAGATTTGCCTGCGTAGTCGGCGATCGTGATGGGCCCATTGAGGTTTTTCAGTGAGGCTTGCCCTGTCACCATGCTTCCCAGCATGCGCACGGTCAGTACCGAGACCTCCCACGTCCGCTTGAACGCGGCCGTCGCGCCTTCAAACAGTCCGTAACGGACTGTCACAGTTTCGGGAGGGCTGCCCACATACGCACCAATTTTGCCGACCAGCCGGTCCGATTCGCGGACAGCAGCCGGCTCCACGCGCAGTTCCAGGGTGCGCCCGGCGCGCGAAACTGTCCACGGTGACGCCACGCCATCGGCGCCCTTTACCGCCGCCCGGATCACTTCACGCAACTGCTGGCCATCCATGATGCGGGTGTCGCCCACGCGCACGATCTGGTCGCCCTCGCGCAGCCCGGCCTTGTGCGCAGCGCCTCCGACCACCACCTCGCCGATCACCGGCTGCGTCAAGGGTGAGGCTATTCCAATGCGCCGGAAAAGAGAGGCATCCACATCGCTTGCCCCCATCTGCGCAAGCCGCAAGACAACTTCGCGCCCGCCCTTATGGTCCAAGTCGGCGAGCTCCAGGGTGACGTCCTGACCTTGCAGCGCTCCCCTGGCCAGCACCCAGCGCAGATCATCGAAGGAACGCACTGCCACGGGCTCGTCTCCTTGCAGAGTCGCCGTGCGCACCAGTTCTCCGCCCACCACACCGGCCATTTCAGCAATCGACGCCGGCGCAGGGCTTGCAAGAATGGCCCGGGGCTGCTGCACCCCGCTCCAGTTGACCAGTGCGTAAAGCACGACGGCCAGCAACAGGTTGACCAACGGGCCCGCCGCCACAATGGCAGCGCGAGCAGCCAGCGGCTGGTTGTTGAAGGCGAGATGGCGCAGTTCAGGGGCAACAGGCGCTTCGCGTTCGTCAAGCATGCGCACGTAGCCACCGATGGGGAACGCCCCCACCACGAATTCAGTAGGCGATCCCTTGGGCTGCCAGCGCCACAGGGTCTTCCCAAACCCGACAGAGAATCGCAACACGCGCACGCCGCAAGCGATCGCGACCCGATAGTGGCCATACTCGTGCACTGCGATCAGCACACCCAGCGCGATCACAAATGCAAAGACGGTCAACATGAAACTTGGCATGGCAGATCAGCGCTGTACACCTTGCACGTATTCGTGCGCAGTCCGGCGGGCCCATGCGTCCAGGTCCAGTAAATCATCCAGGCTGCCAATGGCTGACGAGTGGTGGCGACCAAGTGCGTCAAGGTTGATGGCATGGATCTGGTCAAAGCGGATGCGGCCGGCCAGAAACGATTCAACTGCCACTTCATTGGCGGCATTGAGCACTGCGGTGCTGCCACTCGGACCTGCCAGCGCGGCCCACGCCAGTTGCAGGCCCGGGAAACGCGCACGATGCGCGTCGGTATGGATGGACTCAAACGTCAGCGCCGACAGGGCAGAAAAATCGATGGCGGCCGCGCCGGATGCAATGCGCTGCGGCCAGGCCAGGCCATAGGCAATGGGCCCGCGCATATCAGGTGTGCCAAGTTGGGCCACCACCGACGCATCGCGGTACTGCACCATGGAGTGGATCACGCTCTGCGGATGAATCACGACATCGACCTGCTGCGGCGCCACGCCAAACAGGAAACAGGCTTCTATTACTTCGAGCGCCTTGTTCATCATGGTGGCCGAATCGACAGAAATCTTGCGTCCCATCACCCAGTTGGGATGGGCGCAGGCCTGCTCTGGCGTAACCTCTCCAAAACTGGCCGGGTCACGCGTGCGAAAGGGCCCACCTGATGCGGTCAGAATCAGCTTGTCGATCTGCGCCGGCCAACTGCTGCGATCGTCGGGCAAGGATTGAAAGATGGCCGAATGCTCACTGTCAATCGGCAACAGCGTCGCCCCGCCCTGTGCCACCGCCTGCATGAACACCGCGCCGCCAACCACCAGGGCCTCCTTGTTGGCAAGCAATAGACGCTTGCCCGAGCGCGCCGCCCGCAGGCAGGCCGCCAGCCCGGCCGCCCCCACAATGGCCGCCATTACTGCATCGACGCGTTCGTCAGCGGCCACCGATTCAATCGCTTTCGTGCCACAAAGGACGTGGGTCGGCAACCCTGCGTCCCGGCAGCGATCTTCCAGCAGTCTGCCGTGAGCCGGGCTTGCCATCACGGCAAACTGCGGCCGGAATTTCACGCACTGCTCCAGCAGCAAATCGACGCGCGTCGCAGCTGTCAGGGCAAATACTTCGAACTGGCCGGGGTGCCGGCCGATCACGTCCAGCGTATTGACCCCGATCGAGCCGGTGGAGCCGAGCACCGTGACGCGCGTCTTCATTTCGAACCTGCTGCGATGGAGTGCAAAAACATGGCCAGCGGCATGGTTGGCAACAACGCGTCCAACCGGTCCAGTACACCGCCGTGTCCGGGCAGCAGGTTGCTGCTGTCCTTGGCGCCAGCGCAGCGTTTCATCAAGGACTCCACCAGGTCACCCACCACGCTCATGGCGGTCAGCCACAACACGCCGCCCAGCAGCACCCCCAGACCGATCGATGACAGGCCCGAATACAGGCTGGGCACAACGACCTGCCAGTGCGCATCCGCCCAGCGCCAACCAAGGGCAAGCACTACAACACCGAGCATTCCGCCGGCAACGCCTTCCCAGCTTTTTCCCGGACTGATGGAAGGTGCCAGCCGACGGGCGATCACACGGGTTCCCCAGGCGCGCCCGGCGAAATAGGCGAAGATGTCAGCAACCCATACCAGCAACAGGGCGGACAGCAGGAAATTGATGCCCAGCGTACGTGCCCGGGCCACAGCCAGCCAGGCGACGGCCAGGACCAGCACGCCAACGAACAGGCGAACCCCGCGTGGGATTGCCTGCCAGGCTGCTGCCCCGCGCGCCAGCAGCCAGGCACCTCCGAGCAGCCAGAAAATCGCGGCGACAGCCCAGATCAGCGGCGGCGCAGTGTCCAGCCACCCGGCAGCCCAGGCCGCTGCACACAATGCGGCACACGCAGCGCCCGCCGCGCTCGACGCCACTGGTCCGTAACCGGCAAGGCGGGCCCACTCCCATGCACCCAGCGAGACGAAAACCAGTGCAACGCCAGAAAAGGGCACCGGCGACGGGTAAAACAAGGCGGGCAGCAAAACCAGCAGCAGCGCCACTGCCGTCAATACGCGCTGCCGCAACATGGAGCGCCTCAGGCGGCCTGCTGGTTGGCGACCGGGGTCGCCACCTGCCCGGACGTCTTGCCAAAACGCCGCTCGCGCTGGCTGTAATGCAGCAGGGCCGCGTCCAGCGCCTTCTCGTCGAAATCCGGCCAAAGGCAGTCACTGAAATACAGCTCGGAATAAGCGGCCTGCCACAGGAGGAAGTTGCTGATACGCTGCTCGGAGCCTGTGCGGATGATCAAGTCCGGGTCGGGGAAGCAGCCCATCTGCATGTTTTTTCCCAGACTCGCCTCGGTAATCTCCTGGCCGGAGGCGGCCAGCCGCTGGGCCGCCTGCACGATGTCCCATCGCCCGCCGTAGTTGAAGCAGACGTTCAATTGCAGCAGATGGTTGTGGGCAGTCGCGACTTCGGCGCGCTGCAATCCATCCCGCACGGCCGGCGCCAGCCGGGAGCGTTCACCGACAAAGCGCAGCCGGACACCGTCCTGGACCAGTTGTGGAACCTCCCGCGCCAGCGCCAGAGCGAGCAGGTCCATCAGGCCGGACACCTCGTCCTGGGGTCGGTTCCAGTTCTCAGAAGAGAAGGCGAACACGGACAGCACGCTGATGCCGCGTTGTGCACAACTGCGCACACATTCGCGCAAGGTAGTCACTCCGGCCTTGTGTCCGGCAACCCGCGGCAGAAAACGACGAGTCGCCCAGCGGCCGTTGCCATCCATGACGATCGCCACATGGTGGGGAACCGGCGCCGAAGTGCTCATGGCCGAACGCGGATTGGGAACATCGGCGATCAGACCGCCATGATGTCTTGCTCTTTGGACGCCACCAATTGCTCGATTGCCGCAATGTGGCGATCCGTGACTTTTTGAATTTCAACTTCAGAGCGCTTGTGGTCATCCTCGGAAGCCAGCTTGTCCTTGACGAGTTTCTTGACCGCCTCATTCGCGTCCCGACGCAGGTTGCGCACGGCGATCTTGGCACTCTCACCCTCACCGCGCACCACCTTGGTCAACTCGCGCCGGCGCTCCTCGGTCATCGCCGGCATGGGAACCCGGATGAGGTCCCCCATGGACGCCGGATTCAGGCCCAGGTCGCTCTCGCGGATGGCCTTCTCGATCTTGGCACCCATGCCTTTTTCCCACGGCTGGATACTGATGGTGCGGGAGTCGAGCAGTGACACGTTGGCCACCTGGCTGATGGGCAATATGGCTCCGTAATAGTCAACCTGTACCGAATCCAGCAAAGCCGGGTTGGCCCGGCCGGTCCGGATCTTGGTCAAGTTGTTCCTGAAGGCTGCAATGGACTGGTCCATCTTGGCTTCAGTCGTCTTCCTGATTTCTGCGATATCCATCGTCACTCCCGCAAGATCAAAGCGCGGCCGCCAAGAAGCCGCCCACAGTGCCGCGATTGTCAGGCATAGACCAGCGTGCCTTCATCCTCACCCATCACCACACGCTTGAGGGCGCCATGCTTGATGATCGAGAACACCTTGATCGGCAACTTCTGGTCACGACACAGGGCAAATGCCGTTGCATCCATGATGCCCAGGTTCTTAGCCATGGCCTCGTCAAACGAGATCCGGCTGTAACGCGTGGCCGTGGGGTCCTTCTTGGGATCGGCACTGTAGACACCGTCCACCTTGGTTGCCTTGAGTACCATCTCCGCGCCGATCTCGGCGCCCCGCAGGGCCGCCGCCGTGTCGGTGGTGAAGAAGGGATTTCCCGTGCCAGCAGCGAAGATCACGACCTTTCCCTCTTCCAGATACTGCAAGGCCTTGGGCCGCACATAGGGCTCAACCACCTGTTCAATGGAAATTGCCGACATGACACGCGCGGTCAGACCCGCCTTGTTCATTGTGTCGCCAAGAGCCAGGGCATTCATGACGGTTGCCAGCATGCCCATGTAATCAGCCGTGGCGCGGTCCATGCCCACCGACCCGCCGGCGACACCCCGAAATATGTTTCCACCGCCGATCACCACCGCTACTTCGACGCCCAGCCGGGTGACCTCGCCGATCTCGTCGACCATGCGCACGATGGTGTCGCGATTGATGCCAAACTGGTCATCGCCCATCAGCGCCTCGCCCGACAGCTTGAGCAGTATGCGCCGGTGGGCGGGCTTGGGTTGCGACATGGGACGACTCCGGATGGTGAAAGATGGGTTACCTGGCGACGCAACGGGCCTTCAATCAATGCGTCTTTCAGCCCGCCTTCTTGGCCGAGGCCACCTGCGCTGACACTTCTGCGGCAAAGTCGTCCACGCGCTTTTCAATGCCTTCACCCACAACGTAGAGTGTGAAGCCACTGACCGCCGTGTTGTTGGCCTTGAGCATCTGGCCAACGGTCTGCTTGTCGTTCTTGACGAAGGCCTGATCGAAAAGGGAGACTTCCTTCAGGTACTTCTGTACGCCGCCTTCAATGCGCTTGGCAACAATCTCTGCGGATTGCACCGGCTTGCCCGCAGCTGTTGCGGTGGCTGCATCTTCGGCCGCCTTGGCAGCTGCCACGGAGCGTTCACGCGCCACCAACTCGGCCGGCACATGGTCGCTGGAAAGCGCCACAGGCTTCATGGCCGCCACGTGCATCGCGACATCCTTGGCCGACGCTTCGTCGCCCGAATATTCCACGACCACACCAATCCGGGTACCGTGCAGATAACTCGCCAATTGGGCGCCGGCTCCGAAATGGCGAAAGCGGCGGAAGCTCATGTTCTCGCCAATCTTGCCGATCAGACCCTTGCGCACATCTTCCAGCGTCGGGCCAAAGCCGTCCTGGGCGTACGGCAAGGCGCCGAGTTGCTCGACATTCGCCGGGTTGTGTTTTGCCACGAGCGAGGCCGCAGCATTGGCGAGCGCCAGAAAATCGTCGCTCTTGGTGACGAAATCAGTTTCGCAGTTGACCTCGATCAGGCCCGCGCTGGCCCCGTCGCGTGCACAGGCCACTACGCCCTCTGCCGTCACGCGTCCGGCCGCCTTGCCAGCCTTGGTTCCCAGCTTTACGCGCAACAACTCCTCGGCTTTGGCCATGTCGCCCGCTGCCTCTGTAAGCGCGCGTTTGCACTCCATCATGGGGGCGTCCGTCTTGCCGCGCAATTCCGCGACCATGCTTGCTGTTACCGCTGCCATTTCTTACTCCGTACGTGGTTCACCAAAATTCTACAAAACACAAAAAAAAGGGGCTCCAAGGCCCCTTTCAGACCGGGGTCAGGCTATCAAGCCGCAGCCTCGCTGACCTCGACAAACTCATCACTGGTTTCGCCTCCCACGGCCTTCACCACGTCGTCAACCGCGTTGGCGCGGCCTTCCAGCACGGCGTCGGCAATACCACGCGCATACAGCGTGACGGCCTTGGCCGAGTCGTCGTTCCCCGGGATCACGTAGTCGATGCCTTCCGGCGAGTGGTTGGAATCCACCACACCGATCAACGGGATGCCCAGCTTGCGCGCCTCGGCCACGGCAATCTTGTGGTAGCCCACATCGATCACAAAAATCGCGTCTGGCAGCGTGGTCATGTCCTGGATGCCGCCAATGTCTTTCTCCAGCTTCGCGAGCTCGCGGGCGAACATGAGTTGCTCTTTCTTGCTCATGGCGTCCAGGCCCCCTTCGAGCTGGACCTTCATTTCCTTCAGCCGCTTGATCGAGGTCTTCACCGTCTTGAAGTTGGTAAGCATGCCGCCCAGCCAACGCTGGTCCACGAATGGCACACCGGCGCGGCGTGCCTCCATGGCGACCGTCTCGCGCGCCTGGCGCTTGGTGCCTACCATCAGAACCGTACCGCGACGTGCGGTCAATTGCCGCACATACTTGGCGGCCTCCTGGAACATCGGGAGCGACTTTTCCAGGTTGATGATGTGGATCTTGTTGCGATGGCCGAAAATGAACGGCGCCATCTTGGGGTTCCAGAAGCGCGTCTGGTGTCCGAAATGAACGCCGGCTTCCAGCATTTCACGCATGGTGACTGACATGGTCTACTCCAAAGGTTGGGTCTAAAATCCAGTCCGCTATCTGCTGTTGGGGACTGCGCGCCGCACATGGCGACAACCCGGAAATCAACGCAAACACCTTGATGGGACTGGTTCGCGATTTATCTCGCTGCCAGGCAAAACCGCCAGCAGCAAAACCCAAAGACTATAACACAGGCCGATCGGAATTCCCCTTGCCAGACTCCCTCGAAAACGACCTGCACGCCACCCGCGCGAACATCCAGCGCGGGCTCACAACCGCGAACGCCGAACTGGATCGCTGCATAGCCGTCGCCCAGTCCACCCGCTCCCAATCCGTCTACCGTGAAACCAGTTTCGGGCTTGCGCGCGCAACCGCGGCAGACCAGCGCAATCAGTCTGCGCCATTGGCCGGGCTGGCGGTTTCGATCAAGGATTTATTCGACGTTCAGGGGCAGGTCACTTGCGCCGGCTCAACGGTTCTTGCCAGTCGCTCGCCCGCCGCAGCCGATTGCGTTGCCGTGCGGCGGCTGCGCCAAGCCGGCGCTGCGATCATCGGCCGCACCAACATGGTCGAATTCGCCTACTCTGCCATCGGCAACAACCCCCACTACGGGACGCCCGCGAACGCGGCCAGCCGAGGCGTCGCACTGATTCCCGGAGGCTCGTCGTCGGGAGCGGCGGTATCGGTGGCTACCGGCTCCGCCTTCGTCGGGTTGGGATCGGACACCGGCGGCTCCATCCGCATCCCGGCGGCCCTCAACGGAATCGTAGGCTTCAAGAACACCGCCCGGCTGGTTCCCACCGCGGGCGCCGTTCCACTGTCCACAACACTGGACACGGTTGGTGCCCTCACGCGTTCCGTGCGCGACGCGATGGCGGTGCACGAAATCCTTAGTGCGACTGTACCCACGCGTTCGTTCGCGCCATTGAGCGCGTACCGGATTGGCGTGGTCAACGAGGTATTTCAGGACGGGTTGGATGCAACCGTTTCAATGGCGTTCGAGCGCAGTCTGGAACGACTGCGCAGCCAGGGTGCGCGTATTGAATTCATCAGCCTGCCGGACCTCGCCGAGCTGGATGCGTTGAATGCCAACGGCGGCTTCTCGGCGGCAGAAAGCCTTGCCTGGCATCGACCCCTGCTGGCGCAACAGCGCGACGCCTACGATCCCCGCGTAGTGGCGCGCATCGAGCGCGGCTTGGCAATCAGCGCTGCCGACTACATCGATCTGGTGCGCCATCGCGCCGACTGGACCTCCCGCGTGCAAGCCCGCCTTTCTGGCGTGGATGCCGTGCTCTCGCCCACCGTGCCCCTGGTTGCGCCACCGCAAGCCAGCGTGTCGCCCGGCGCCGACAGGGACGCTGCATTCTTCAAGGTAAACGCCCAATTGCTCCGCAATACCAGTATCGTGAACCTGCTGGACGGCTGTGCGCTCTCGCTACCCTGCCATCAGGCCGACGAACTGCCTGTGGGTCTGATGGTCTGGCACGGTGCGCTGCACGACGACGCTATCCTCAATCTGGCCCTTCAGGTAGAGGCGGCGCTGCATGGGCAATGAGTCAGGCCGGCTCGAAGCATCCACTTCGGCGATTCCAGCATGAATATCGCGGTGATCGGCGCCGGCATCATCGGTGTCACGAATGCCTACGAGCTGGGGCTGGACGGGCACGAGGTCACGGTATTCGAGCGACGCAACGCGGCGGCTGAGGAAACCAGCTTCGCCAACGCGGGTATTCTCGCGCCAGGTTACGTTACGCCATGGGCTGCGCCAGGGATGCCGCGCAAGGTCTTGGGCCAACTGCTGCGCCGCCACGCAAGTGTCAAACTGAGCCTGCCCCTGCACGTGGCCGATGTGGCCTGGATGTGGCGCTGGTTTCGCGCATGCAAGTTGGATGTGTACCTGATCAATCGTGCACATATGCAGAAGCTGGCCTTTTACAGCCGCGCACGCTTGCAGGCGATCAGCGCCAGGTTGCGCCTGGAGTTCGACCGCAGTGACGGTTACCTGGTACTGCTGCGCTCCGAAAAGGATCGCCAGATGGCGCAGCCCAGTCTGCAGGTGCTGCGGGACGCGGGCGTGGCCTTTCAGCAACTCGATCCGCAACAAGCGCGTATTGCGGAGCCGGCACTCAACCCCGACACCGCCTTTGCAGGCGCCATCCTGTGTCCCGACGACGGCGTGGGAAATTGCAGGCAATTCGCGTTGCTGCTGAAGAACGAAGCACAGCGCCTGGGTGTTTCATTCCGCTTTGGAAGCACCGTGACCCGGCTGCGTGACGGCAAGACGCTCGAGTTGGCTGCGGGGTCCGCCGCGACAGCGCAATCCTTCGACGCCATTGTGCTGTGTGCCGGCTTGCAATCGGCAGCCCTGCTGCGGCCCTTGGGCGTGCGGGTGCCC
>JANNDB010000095.1:0-2629 GCA_031387285.1 Betaproteobacteria bacterium
CCGCCGCCGAGCATGCCCTCCGGCAGGTCCTCGGCATCACGCACGTAGTTGCGTGTCTGCACCACGTTCGCCAGGTCGGACCCGGCCGATTGCAGCACCTTGCGCAGGTTCTCCACCGAGCGGCGGAATTCGCCCTCGAACGAGTCCGACACGATCTGGCCGGTCGCGTCAACAGAGGCCTGGCCAGAAACAAACACCAGGTTGCCAACCTTCACCGCGGGGCTGAAGGGGAGATGGGATACCGGTGTTTCGCGGTCGCGCGGATAGGATACGGTTGGGTTCATGTATTGGTCCAGGTTGACTTGACGCCACCATTTTGGCCCAGGCCTGACACTGGTTCCCCTCAGCCCTCAGTCAGCTGAGCGCCGGCGGTAGGCCGCACACAAGGGCCACTGCGCCAGGCGATCAATCGGTCATTCAGGAGCAGCCGTCAATGTCCTTCAGCACGCATGAGCAATACCTGGCCACGGTCGACGCAGAGGCTCGCAAGCGCCTGGCGCTTGTGCAGGCAGAGGTCGAACGTCGTGTTCCAGCCGCTACGCGGTGCATCAGCTACAACATGCCAGCGTTCAAGGAGAAGAGGGTCTTCTTCTACTTCGCAGCCTTCAAGAAGCATATTGGCATCTATCCGCCAATCACCGACGACAAAGCGCTCATTCTTGAGACCACCCGGTTTCGCGGTCCGAAGGGGAATCTGTCGTTTGCTCACAAGGAACCGCTGCCTGTAGAACTCATCGGCAAGGTGGCAGTCGCCCTGTCGGCACAATACGCGCCACGGTAGCGCCGCCATGCAACTCGACGCACAGGAATCCCAAACCCTGACCGACGCCCTGCGCCGCATGCAATTGCTGGAGCCTGGCGAAGTTCCACCCCTCACACCGCTGGCCGGCGGCGTTTCTTCGCTGATCGTGCGCGCCGACACGCTACGAGGCCCGGTGTGCGTCAAGCGCGCTCTGGCCCGGCTCAAGGTCGCTGCTGTCTGGGAGGCACCGGTGCGCCGCAACCGCGCCGAGGTCGCCTGGATGCGGGTCGCCATGGGCATAGCTCCCGAAGCCGTGCCGGCGATCCTCGGTGAAGACGCGCAGGACAACGCTTTCGCGATGGCCTGGCTGGAGCCGGGCCAATACCCGGTGTGGAAGAGCCTGCTGCTGAACGGCGTGGCGGATGCGGTGACGGCCCACGCCGTCGGCAGCACGCTGGGCGCCATCCACGCAGCAACCGCAGGTAACGCAGCCTTGGCGCGTGCCTTTGCCAACGACGCCGACTTCCACGCCCTGCGGCTGGAGCCTTATTTCGTCGAGGCCGCGCGCCGCCGGCCCGAGTGTGCCGAGGTTTTGCACAAGCTGGTCGAAGACACCGCTGCAAACCGGTTCGCGCTGGTACACGGCGACATCAGCCCGAAGAACATCCTGGTGGGTGCGGATGGCCCTGTGATATTGGACGCCGAATGCGCCTGGTACGGCGACCCGGCCTTCGACCTGGCGTTCTGTCTGAACCACCTGCTGTTGAAATGCGTGGCGCGCCCCGGCAGTACGGACTATTACCTGCGTTGTTTCGACGCGCTGTCGGGCGCCTATCTTGCGCACGTTAATTGGGAGCAGCGCGCCGGCCTCGAAGCCCGCACCTGTCTGCTGCTGGCCGGTATGCTGCTGGCGCGCATCGATGGCAAGTCCCCGGTCGAATACATTAGCCTCGAGAACGAAAAGGAGCGGGTGCGGCACTTTGCCATTCAGCACCTGCTGCAACCGCTCGCATCCCTGGCCACCTTCCGCCACCACTGGCAACCTATCTATCGCTGACATACACCACACGATGAGCTCGACCTGTATCCAATCCGTCGTCGCCAGCCGCATCTGGGATTCCCGCGGCCGCCCGACGCTGGAAGTCAATATCGTGCTCGAAGGCGGCGCGCGCGGTCGCGGCATGGCGCCGGCGGGTGCATCGCGCGGCAGCCGCGAAGCGGTGGACCTGCGCGATGGCGGCGCGCACCTGGGTGGCTTCGATGTGCAAGCGGCCATTCGCAATAGCAACGGTGCTATCGCGCAGCGCATCGCCGGGATGGACGCAACGGACCAGGAGGCGGTCGATGCGGCGCTCATTGCGCTGGACGGCACGCCGACCAAATCAGTACTGGGCGCCAACGCCACCGTTGCGACTTCGATGGCCGTGCTCAATGCCGCGGCCGCCGCCAGCGGCCTGCCTTTGTGGCGTTATCTGGCGGGGGATGCACCGGTGCGGCTCCCCTTACCCGAGATCCAGATCTTCGGTGGTGGTGCCCACGCCGGTCGCCGCGTCGACATCCAGGATTTTCTGATCATGCCCGTCGGCGCCGCCAGCTTCGACGAGGCGATGGTCATGACGGCCGAGGTCTACCGGGCGGCCGGCGAACTCATGCGCAAGAAGGGCAGCAGCGCTGGCGTGGCCGACGAAGGCGGTTGGTGGCCTGATTTCGCATCGAACGAGGAAGCGCTGGAGATGCTCACACGCGCCATCGACAGCGCCGGTTACCGCCACGACCAGGTGGCCATTTCGCTCGACGTGGCTGCCTCCGAGTTCGGGCGCAACGGGCGCTACACCCTCGGGCTGGAGCAACGTACCTACGACACCGGCGAATGGCTGGACGTGCTGC
>JANNDB010000123.1:0-1700 GCA_031387285.1 Betaproteobacteria bacterium
GCTCGAAGGCCCGGTCGACCAATATGGCGGTCTCTGCATCAGTCAGCGCTGTACCGGACATCGGGATGACCAGCGCCCGCAGCCAGTGGTCCGAAACAAGCAGCGTGATGCGCTCTCGCCTCACCGCGCGGCGAGCCAATATCGCGGTGAGTGTCTTGACCGCTTCGCGCAACGGGGTCTGGATATCCTGCCCATCGCCTGCGCCCACGGCCACTGTGTCCGCACCCGATCGGTCACGCACGACGACGCCCTCCGGCCGCAACACGACCGTCGTCGCACGCGCTGGCAACAGGCGACTGAAGGAAGGAGTGGCCGCATGCATGGTTCGATTACCGGGCAAACGTCACGCGATCGATTTCTTCCACAGTGGTGACTCCGCTGCGCACCAGATCCTCTGCGCTGTCGCGCAAGGATCGCGTGCCACGTGCGAGCGCCATGGCCTTGATGCTGCGGACCGGAGCCCGTGTGGCGATCAATTCGCGCAGGTCGTCATCCAGCACAAGGTGTTCGGCAATCGCCACCCGCCCCTTGAAACCGGTGTGCCGGCATTCGTTGCAGCCACTGCCCCGGCGTATGGTCTGCAGCGGTGCGCCATCGACAGGTGGCACATCCTGCGCGCAATGCCTGCAGACCACACGCACCAGGCGCTGCGCGACGATGCCATTGAGCGACGACACCAGGCTGTAGGGATCGACCCCCATATGCTCGAAGCGCCCCAGGACGTCAAACACGTTGTTTGCGTGCACGGTTGAGAACACCAGATGCCCGGTCAGGGCCGCCTGCACTGCGATGCGCGCGGTTTCGCCGTCACGTATCTCGCCCACCATGATCTTGTCCGGGTCATGACGCAGGATGGAACGCAAACCCAGCTCGAACGTCAGGCCCTTGCGCTCGTTCACGGGTATCTGCAGCACCCCGGGCAACTGGTATTCGACCGGGTCCTCGATCGTGATGATCTTGTCGCGTCCATCGTTGATTTCCGAGAGCGCGGCGTACAGGGTGGTGGTCTTGCCGCTGCCGGTTGGACCGGTCACCAGGAACATGCCATACGGCTTGCTGGCAAGGCTGCGGATCACCTGGTTCGCCGCGGCGTCGAATCCCAGGCTGTCCAGCGTCAGCCCTGCCATGTGCTGGTGCAACCGCTCCTTGTCGAGAATCCGGATGACGGCATCCTCGCCCCACACACTGGGCATGATGGAGACGCGGAAATCGATGTCGCGGTCCCGGATGCGGACTTTGAATCGCCCGTCCTGCGGGGTACGCCGTTCCGTGATGTCCAGCTCGGCCATGACCTTGATGCGGGAAAGCACCTGCTCGGAAAACGCCATGCCTTCGGCGCGTGTCGCCTCACTCAGCACCCCGTCGATCCGGTATTTGACGACCAAACCGGTGGCCACGGTTTCAAAATGAATGTCGGAAGCGTCCGAACCCAAACCATCGTAGAGCGTCGAGTTCACCAGGCGGACCACGGCACTGGTTGTCTCGCCCAGCCTGGTGAGCGAAATTTCCTCCACCATGGCACGGCCGCGCCCACCGGCCTCGAAGCCGGCTTCCTGTAACAGCGGCCCGGACAGGGCGGTCGCCGCGCCCTCCAGATGATCAAGGCAACGGCCGAGCTCGGAATCCAGTACCAGCACCCAGTCAAACGGCACCTGCAGGCGCGCTTCGATCCAGGTTTGCAGCGACGTGTCCGTCGGGTC
>JANNDB010000167.1:0-2350 GCA_031387285.1 Betaproteobacteria bacterium
GACAGCCGGAACCAGGGGGAGATCTCGCCGAATTCCCGCGACCGGTCGCGGAACACGGACATCGCGTCGAGTGCCACCTTGTCCTCATAGGCCGCGTGGGCAAACAGTTTCACCGTCTTGATGTTGGTGATGGTGTCCACCACCTGCCCCGTCACCATCGCCCGCGCCGCCGCGCGCGCCGAGGAGTTGACCCGCACACGCGGCATGAAGAACCGGATCAGCAGGATGTACAGCACCAGCCACACCGCCAGTGCGACCGCCACCCGCCAGTCGATGGCGATCAGGAACACGATGGAGCCGATCACCGAGGCCAGCGCGAAAAACCCGGTGTTGATGACTTCGGTCGCCACGTCGGTGACGGCGCGGGCCGCCTGCATCTGTTTGGTGGCGATGCGCCCGGCGAAATCGTTGTCAAAGAACGTCACCGCCTGCCCCAGCGTCCAGCGGTGCAGGCGCGACAGGACAAGCGGCAGGACGTTCGGGCCGATGACCACCGCGTTCGAGGCAGAGGACAGGCCAAAGGCCAGCGGGCGCAGGACGACGTAGAACACGATGAACCAGAGCAGCAGCACGGCATGGGTCTGGAAGAACGCCACCGGCCCGGTCGCCACCGCCGCGTCGATCACCCAGCCCAGGATCAGCGCCGACACCACCTCGGTCGCCCCGGCAAGGGATGACAGCAGCGCCGCCACCCCCAGCATCGGCCACGACCCCGCAAGGCACCAGCGAAAGAACGACCACAGCCGTTGCGGCGGTGGCCCGTCCGCCAGGGCGAAGGCGTCGATGGTGTCGCCAAGGCGAGTCAATGCATTCATCGTTCGCCAAATAGTTCAAGCGGCGTCGAAAAGCCAGTTTAACGAGTCCTCTCTGCCGGGCAGGTCAATGCGTGTAGGGAATGTACCGCGTGGGGGCAGAGAACTTAACATCATGGATGATTAGGAAAGGATCCTGGTCTTCATAAACCACAGTTATTGTTGGCATATTCGCCGCTTTTGCGCCCTGAAATGTCAGCGCCCTTGTCTTTCCCGATTCCGTCAGTGGTGTACCAGCATCGGGATCATGAGCTAGCACGGTAACTACTGCATCCCACGCATCTTCGGCTCTAGACCATCGGCTCGATGCCTCGTTAAGAGCGAGCCGCACGGGCTCCTGCTCAATGATAGTACGTTTCATCAGGGAAGGCCAAGCTCGCGCGCGCGTCGGGTCGCCCAATCAAGCTCATCGCCTTCTGGTGGCCTCACCCTTTCCGCCAACAAGGCCACAAGCGGAATTTCTGCGCCTTGTGGTATGATCTCCCATCCGTAGTTATGCGACTCGTCGCTAACTTGTCCTGCCGTCCGGCCAGCAACGTAGTTTATCCAATACTCAAGATCCCGTGCCTGACTCTCGCTCAGCAGTCCGCCCTGTGGCGGTTTTCTGGAAGTTGCCCTCCGCAGTGTCTGACTAAAAAATCGCTCCCGGCGAAGCTGGACCGCCCCAGACCTTTCGAGTTCGGTCAACAGCTTGTAGCCGTCAGTCGGCCTTGGACCATGTTCGTCTCGTGTATACCTCGCCCCGGTGAATAATTCGCCGTCCACCGTGTACCTTCGTGCCTCGAAAAACCATAGAACTTTGAATAGCTTAGTCAGGCCAAAGCCTTCGCGATCACCTGCGCGGTAGATCACGTGGTGCATGAGATTCTTGTATTTGTCGCGTTCGAACACGCTGATCTTCCGAAGTTTGCCGTGCAAGTGTACATCTGGAGGCTGTCACTGCCCCAAGCAAGATTTCCATTGGCCTAGCGCCGCAGAGAGAGTGTTGCACATATGGCAGTGACCTCCAGTTCATGGTGTCGTACGAAAGCAAAATCAACTAAGCAGTGACTCTACGGCACGCTACTCGGCAGCTTCCTCCAGCCCGATGAACCCGCCCGACTGGCGCGCCCAGAACCGGGCGTAAAGCCCGTCACGCGCGATCAGCGCGGCATGGCTGCCCTGTTCGGCAATCGCGCCGTCGTCCAGCACCACGATCCGGTCCATCGCGGCAATCGTCGACAGGCGGTGCGCGATGGCGATCACGGTCTTGCCCTGCATCAGGTTGTGGAATTGATCCTGGATCGCGGCCTCGACCTCGGAGTCGAGTGCGCTCGTCGCCTCGTCCAGCAACAGGATCGGGGCGTTTTTCAGCAGCACGCGCGCGATGGCGACGCGCTGACGCTGGCCGCCGGAGAGCTTTACACCCCGCTCGCCGACATGGGCGTCGTAGCCCCTGCGGCCCTTGGGATCGACGAGGCCGGCGATGACGTCGGCGACCTTGGCCTGCTCGGCGGCGCGGATCATCTCGTCATCGGTCGCCGACTGGCGGCCGAATT
>JANNDB010000176.1:0-8873 GCA_031387285.1 Betaproteobacteria bacterium
CGGTCCGACAGCAGCACCGCCTCGTCCACGTCGTGGGTCACCATCACCACGGTGCTGTGGGTGCCGGCGACGATGGCCAGCAGTTCGTCCTGCAGCTTGGCGCGGGTCAGCGCATCGAGCGCGCCAAAGGGTTCGTCGAGCAGCAGCACCTTGGGCTCCATCGCCAGCGCGCGGGCGATGCCCACGCGTTGCTTCATGCCCCCAGAGATTTCACCCGGACGCTTGTGGGCCGCGGCGCTCAGGCCCACCAGCGCCAGGGCCGCGCCGGTGCGCGCACGCAACTGCGGCTTGCCCTCCGATGCCGCGCCGGTGCTGCGCGAGGCGGCACCAAACACCCGCTCGACCGCCAGATAGACGTTCTCGAAGCAGGTCAGCCAGGGTAGCAGCGAATGGTTCTGGAACACCACGGCGCGCTCCGGCCCGGGACTGGCAATTTCGCGGTTGGCGCAGATCAGGCTGCCGCGTGTTGCGCTGGTCAGGCCGGCAATGAGATTGAGCAGGGTGGACTTGCCGCAACCCGAGTGCCCGATCAGCGTCACGAACTCGCCTTTGGCCACGGTCAGGTTGATGTCGCGCAGGGCGCAGAAAGGACCCTTGCGCGTCTTGAAAGTCTGCTCAACGCCCTGGATTTCGATGAACTTGCTGCCCAGGCTGTCGCTCATGGTGTGGCTCCTGTGGTCAGCTCTTGACGTCGTCGTAGGTGAATGCGCCCGCCAGCCGGATCAGCGCGTGTTCCAGGATCAGGCCCACCACACCGATCACAAAGATGGCGATGATGATGTTCTTGACGTTGAGGTTGTTCCACTCGTCCCAGACCCAGAACCCGATTCCCACGCCGCCTGTGAGCATCTCTGCGGCAACGATGACCAGCCAGGCAGTGCCGACGGCCAGGCGCACGCCAGTCAGCATGTAGGGCAGAACGGCAGGAAACAGGATGCGCGTCATGATCTTCCACTCGGACAGATTGAGCACGCGTGCCACGTTCATGTAGTCCTGCGGAACCCGCTGCACACCCACGGCCGTGTTGATGACCATGGGCCAGATGGAACAGATGAAGATGGTCCAGATCGCTGCTGGATTGGCGCCCTTGAAGACCAGCAATCCGATCGGCAACCAGGCCAATGGCGACACCGGGCGCAACAAGCTCACGAGCGGATTGCACATGCGGCCCAGGAACTCGAAGCGGCCGATCAGAAAGCCTGCAGGAATGCCCACCAGGGCGGCGAGACCGAAACCCAGAGCCACTCTTTGGAGCGAACTCAGGATGTTCCAGCCAATACCCTGGTCGTTCGGTCCCTTGCTGTAGAAAGGATCGCTGAACACCATAGCGGCCTGGCGCGCGGTTTCCAGCGGTGACGGAATATTGCTCGCCGTGGTCATCGACAGCAGGGCCCAGATTCCGACGAGCATGGCGAGCCCGCAGACGGGGGGCAGGACCACCAGTGTCATGGCGCGCCAGTCCATGGGTGAGCGTGCAGGTCTGATGGCGGGCGCGGTTACCGACGGGGCTTCGACCGTGACCACCGCAACGCCGGCGCCGGCGCGCGCCAGGGCAACGTCGGCGCTGACAGCCAGGGGAGAGTGAAAAACTGCGCTGACCATGCGGCTCTCCTCAGACGTGGATCTTGAAGCTGTCGGCGTATTTCTTCGGGTCCTTGCCGTCCCAGACCACGCCGTCTATCAGTTTGTGGCTGCGCATATCGCTCTTGGGAATACTCACCTTGGCTGCTGTTGCGGCTTGTTTGTAGACTTCGGTGTGGTTGATCTGGCGGGCAACGGCCAGGTAGTCAGGATGCTCCTTCAACAGACCCCAGCGCTTGTGTTGCGTCAGGAACCACATGCCGTCCGACACATAGGGAAAGTTCACCGCCCCGTCGTTGAAGAACTTCATGAAGTTCGGGTCGTCCCAGGTCTTGCCCATGCCGTTCTGGTAGCGCCCCAGAATGCGCTGGTTGATGGCGTCCACACTGGTGTTCACATAGGACTTGTCGGCGATGGTCTCGGCCATCTTGTTCTTGTTCTGCAGGCCCGCGTCGATCCACTTGCTGGCTTCGAGCACGGCGGCGGTGACCGCGCGCGCCGTGTTGGGATACTTCTTGACAAACTCGGCCGAAGTGCCGAGCACCTTTTCCGGGTGGTCTTTCCAGATGTCCTGGCTGGTCACCGCGGTCACGCCGATGCCGTCGATGATGGCGCGGTGGTTCCAGGGCTCGCCCACGCAGTAGCCGTCCATGTTGCCGACCCGCATATTGGCGACCATCTGGGGCGGCGGCACCGTGATGACCTTTGCATCTTTCATCGGGTCAATGCCGTTGGCAGCCAGCCAGTAGTAAAGCCACATGGCGTGGGTGCCAGTAGGGAAGGTCTGTGCAAAGGTGTATTCGCGTTTGTCGCTGGCCATGAGCTTGGCCAGGCCGGGACCGTCCACCGCCCCCTTGTCGGCGAGCTTCCTGGACAGGGTGATGGCCTGCCCGTTGTTGTTGAGCGTCATCAGCACGGCCATGTCCTTCCTGGGGCCGGAAATGCCCAGGTGCACGCCATACACCAGGCCGTACAGCACATGGGCGAAATCGAGCTCGCCGTTGACGAGCTTGTCGCGCACGCCGGCCCAGCTGGCCTCCTTGGTCGGAATGATCTTCACGCCGTATTTCTTGTCGATGCCCAGAACCGAGGCCATCACCACGCTGGCGCAGTCGGTGAGCGGAATGAAGCCGATACGGACCTCTTCCTTCTCCGGCTTGTCAGATCCCTGTGCGTAGACGGCTGCGCGCAAGGCGCTGTCAATGCTGATCGCCCCCACGGTGGCTGACTGCAGCACAGCGCGGCGGGTGAGTCTGGCCCCAAGCATGGTGTTCATCACAAGCACTCCCCAAGTAGAAAAAACAAAAAGGCGTCCGCACCGTGCAGCCGCTGCCGAAGTGCAGTAGCTGCGAGTGGGGACGCCTTTGTCCGTGCTGCCTGTCCCTTCCGCCGTTGGAGGAGTCAAGCCGCTGACCTGAAATGGTCTGTTTCAGTCAACGCAAGCTGCGTGCCAGCCTGACGGCTGCGATTCGCATGGGCCGTGCGGCCTGCATTTCTCCAGCGAAGTGGGAGTCGCGAAGGGGTTGAACGTCGATCGTTTGGCGCGCGGGTGGACGCACTGAATTTGTGCAATGCACCATATCAACCCAGCAATTCCGCCGCATCAATCATGCGTTGTGCGACTTCGGCGAGTTTGAGGCTGCGGTCCATGGCGGCTTTGCGCAACCTGGCATAGGCCTGTTGCTCGCTGATATTCTGGCGCTGCATGAGCAGCCCCTTGGCGCGCTCGATCGTCTTGCGCTCGCGCAACTCGGTCACCGTGGCTTCGAGCTCTTGCGTCTGCGCGTGCAGGTCGGAACGAGCCTGTTGCAGTTCCCGGCGCAACGCCTGCTCGTGGGTGAAGCGCGCCATCGCCACGTCCAGGATGGGGCGTATGCGCTCGCTCGCCAGGCCGGCGACCACATAGGCCGAGACACCGGCGGCGACCGCTGCCTGTACCGCGGTGCTGTCACTGTCGTTGGTGAACATCACAATGGGGCGAGGGGCATCGCGCGTGGCCATCACGACGTGTTCCAGTGCGTCGCGGGCGTCGCTCTCGGCGTCGACGATCACCATGTCGGGTTGCAGTTGCGCCAGGCGGTCGGCCAGAAAAGCGTCACCCGGCAGGCTCGCCACCAGGTTGAACCCACTCTCCAGCAGGCCAATGCGCAGGCTGCGCGAGCGTTCCGCCTGGCCCTGTCCCGTCTCATCGGTCAGGTCCAGCAGATCCGGGTCTGGCACCACCACCACAATTCGAATAGCCGTTTGCATAAGGCTGTGAGCACAAGAATCGCGCCACAAGATCGATTCGAAGGCAATCCCGGACTGGAGCGTGGACTCTAAACTCCCCGCCATGGACAAAGACTTTGTGGTGCTCGGGATCGAGTCTTCTTGCGACGAGACCGGGGTGGCGCTGGTGCGCAGCGACCGTGCCGCGGTACCGCGCCTGCTCGCACAGGCCTTGTATAGCCAGGTTGCCATGCATGAGGCTTTCGGCGGGGTTGTGCCGGAGCTGGCCAGTCGCGATCACATCCGGCGGGTGTTGCCTTTGACACGGGCCGTTTTGCAGCAGGCCGAATGCGCGTTGGCGGCTGTGGATGTCGTCGCCTATACACGGGGTCCTGGGCTGGCTGGCGCTCTGCTGGTGGGGGCCGGGGCTGCCTGTGCCATGGCTGCCGCGATGGGCAAGCCGGTGCTGGGTGTGCACCACCTGGAAGGGCATCTGCTGTCGCCGTTCCTGAGCGCGGACCCGCCGCAGTTCCCTTTCATTGCCTTGCTGGTGTCGGGTGGGCACACGCAACTGATGCGGGTCGAGGGTGTCGGTCGCTACCAGTTGCTGGGCGAGACCATTGACGACGCCGCCGGCGAAGCATTCGACAAGTCTGCCAAGCTCATGGGGCTGGGTTATCCGGGCGGTCCCGCCTTGTCCCTGCTGGCGCAGCGCGGCAACCCGTCTGCTTACAGACTGCCCCGGCCACTGCTGCACAGCGGCAATCTGGATTTTTCTTTCGCGGGATTGAAAACCGCTGTGATGGTGCAGGCCAGACGCATGGTCGCCGCGGATGTTGGCACCCCGGCAGGAGGCGCACTGCGCGATTTCAAGACCTTGCCGGCGCAGCAGCAGGCCGATCTGGCGGCCTCAACCGAGGCAGCCGTCGTGGACGTGCTGGTAAGCAAGTCCTTGGCGGCCTTGCGACAAAGCGGTTTGCAGCGGCTTGTCGTGGCCGGGGGTGTCGGGGCCAATCAGGTACTGCGCCGCCAGCTCAATGCCGCTGCAGCCCAGCGTGGTGTGCGTGTGCACTATCCTGAACTCGCGTTGTGTACTGACAACGGGGCCATGATTGCGCTTGCCGCGGCGATGCGTCTGCAGACGGGTAGCGCCACGGCCAACACGGATTACGCCTTTGACGTGAAACCGCGTTGGCCGCTCGACTTCAGTTGATCTGCAGTTCGCTGACCTTGCTCACAGGTACGAGCTTGGCCAGTTTGATCGTCAAGACGCCGTTTTCCAGCCTGGCTTCGCTGCTGCTGACATCGATGTCGGTAGGCAGTTCGTACGCCACCGAATAGCGGCGTGGCGCGCCTTCCTTGCTCTGGACGCGGATAACGTTGCCTTCGATGCCAATGCCCAGATGTTCGCGGGTGACGCCGGGCGTATCGAAGACCAGCGTGTAGGATTGTTCATCCTGCGCGACGCTGCCAGTTGGCCGGGCGTTGGCTTGCACGGTGGCTTGCAGGAAGCGGTCGAACGCGGCGGTGCCGTTGCGATACGCGGCGCGCTGGAACAGACTGGGCGCGGTGTTGGCGAAAACCATGGGAAGCTCCTTGTAAACTGTGCGAAGTCCGGTGTGGGCTTCTGCTGACAAGGAATCTGCGCCTGCAGACGCGGCTTTCAAGGGTGAAGGCGCAAAGTTTATTGTTGCGGCGAGCGCCTTGAATTTTGTCGGCTTGTAGCCATGTCGGCCGCCGCTCACCGTATCCCATCCAACCGAGCCTCCAGACCATGCGCGCAGTCATCCAGGACCTTCAGGAATCCAGAATTCGAGAGGTCGCCAATGCCGGACTTGGCCGCCCGGACGTGATGGCCTTCTGGTTTGGCGAAAGCGACGAGGTGACGCCTGCTTTCATTCGCGAAGCGGCAATTGAAGCGCTGCGGCAAGGCGAAACCTTTTATTCGCACAATCTGGGCTTGCCGGCACTGCGACAGGCCATCGCGCGCAGCATGTCGGCTGTGCACGGTGCCATCGGCGAAGAGCGGATTGCGGTCACGTCGGGCGGCGTCAACGGCTTGATGCTCGCGGTGCAGGCTCTGGTCGGTGCGGGGGACGATGTCGTCGCGGTGACGCCGGTATGGCCGAACCTGCTGGCGCAGCCGCGCATCATGGGTGCCAACGTGCGCTGTATTGCGTTGCGGCCAATGGCCGGTCAATGGACGCTGGATGTGCCGGCCTTGTGCGCCGCGGTGACGCCCAATACACGCCTGCTGCTGCTGAATGCCCCGAACAACCCCACCGGATGGACGCTGACCCGGGCGGAGCAGGAGCAGATCCTGGCGCACTGCCGCAGCACAGGAACCTGGATACTGGCCGACGAAGTCTACGAACGCCTGTATTTCGAGCCAACGCCGAATGGATGCGCGCCAAGCTTCCTCGACATTGCCGTAGCGAATGACCGGTTGGTTGTGGTGCACAGTTTCTCCAAGAGTTTTCTCATGACCGGCTGGCGTCTGGGCTGGATGGTGCTGCCGCCTGGCCTCACGCCACATATTGGAAAACTGATTGAGTTCAACACGTCGTGCGCTCCCGTGTTCGTACAAAAGGCGGCGCTTGCCGCCCTGGAGCGGGCGTCTGAGGTGACGCCGGCGGTGGTTGGCCATCTGAAGCGCTGTCGCGACACGCTGGTTCCGCTGCTGCAAACGATGCCGCAGGTCGAGGTTGCCGCTGCCCGCGGCGGCATGTACGCGTTCCTGCGCCTGGATGGTTCCGGCGACTCGCTGGCAACGGCCAAGCGGCTGGTGCTGGAGGCAGGACTGGGCCTGGCGCCAGGATCGGCATTCGGTCTGGCCGATTCGGCGGATGGGGGAAGCTGGTTGCGCTGGTGTTTTGCCTCGCGCGACCCTCAGCGTCTGGTTCAGGGCGTGGAACGTCTGCACGGCTGGCTCAAGGCCTGAGCCCGCCTCTGGCGCGACGCCTGGCCACGGCCGGGCTATAATCGCAAGGCTTTGCATACCGCAAGCGCACGTCAGGCGCAGTTCCAGTGCCCGACGCAAGTTGTACCAACAGGGTTCCTCCGGCCTACCGGCGAGCCCATCATCAGGAAAACCCATGATTGCATCCAGCATCAAGGCCGCTGTCGTCAAGGACAATGCGCGCCAGGCCGGCGATACCGGCAGCCCCGAAGTGCAAGTCGCACTTCTGACAGCACGTATCAACGAGCTGACCCCCCATTTCAAGACCCACGCGAAGGACCACCATGGCCGTCGTGGACTGCTGCGCATGGTGAGCCGCCGGCGCAAACTGCTGGACTATCTGCGTTCGAAGGACGCTGACAGGTATTCCGCGCTGATCACGAAATTGGGTTTGCGCAAGTAATCGCCGATAGCGGCAGGCGCCCGGTTTGGCCCTGGGCCCCGGGTATCCTGCCGCGCAACAGAAATCGGGGACAACGGATGTAGAGCGAAGCTGTGTCATTCCACGGATATTTGCCCCTCGGCGAATCTCCCTGGAATGGCATCGTGTTCTGCCATGTTGACTCCGGGCTTGGGCGAGGTGGCCTTCACCTCCCATGTTTGACCAGGAGATAAATGCCATGAGCATATTCAACAAGATTACCAAGACATTCCAGTGGGGTTCGCATACCGTCACCATGGAAACCGGCGAAGTCGCGCGTCAGGCCAACGGCGCCGTGTTGCTCGACATGGATGGCACCGTGGTGCTGGCGACGGTGGTTGCCAGGACCGAAGGCAAGGCCGGCCAGGACTTTTTTCCGCTGACCGTCGACTACCTCGAAAAGGCCTATGCCGCGGGCAAGATCCCCGGCAGCTTCTTCAAGCGTGAAGGCCGCCCCAGCGAATACGAAACGCTGACCAGCCGCCTGATCGACCGCCCGATCCGCCCGTTGTTCCCGGAAGGTTTCTTCAATGAAGTGCATGTGGTGGTCCATACGCTCTCCCTGAATCCTGAAGTGGACGCGGATATCGCCGCCTTGATCGCCACCAGCGCCGCCCTGTCAGTGAGCGGTGTGCCGTTCAGCGGCCCGATCGGCGCGGCCCGCGTGGGTTACGTCAATGGCGCCTACGTGCTCAACCCAGGTCAGACCGCGCGCAAGGACTCGCAGCTCGACCTCGTGGTTGCCGGTACCGAGGCGGCTGTGTTGATGGTCGAGTCGGAAGCCCGGCAACTGTCGGAAGAAATCATGCTCGGCGCCGTGGTGTTCGGCCATGAGCATGGCAATATCGCGATCAACGCCATCCATGAACTGGTGCGCGACGCCGGCAAGCCGGTGTGGGACTGGAAAGCCCCGGCCAAGGACGAGGCCCTGATTGCCAAGGTGCAGGCCCTGGCCGCCGACAAGTTGCGCGCCGCCTATCAGATTCGCAACAAGCAGGCACGTACCCAGGCTTGCCGCGCTGCTTACGCCGACGCCATGGCTGCCCTGAAAGCGGAAGGTACCGCTTTTGATGCGGTCAAGGTCGAAGGCATGCTGTTTGACATCGAAGCTGGCCTGGTACGCAGCCAGATCCTCGCGGGCGAGCCGCGTATCGACGGACGCGACACGCGCACCGTGCGCGCCATCGAGATCCGCAACAGCGTGTTGCCCCGCACCCATGGTTCGGCGCTGTTCACGCGCGGCGAAACGCAGGCCCTGGTCGTCACGACGCTTGGTACCGAGCGTGACGCCCAGCGTATCGACGCGCTGTCGGGTGACTACGAAGATCGCTTCATGCTGCACTACAACATGCCTCCCTTCGCCACGGGCGAAACCGGTCGTGTGGGTACCCCCAAGCGGCGCGAGATCGGGCACGGACGTCTGGCCAAGCGTGCGCTTATCGCGGTGCTGCCGACCAAGGAAGAGTTCCCCTACACCATGCGTGTGGTGAGCGAGATCACCGAATCCAACGGCTCGTCGTCGATGGCATCGGTGTGCGGCGGCTGCCTGAGCCTGATGGACGCCGGTGTGCCGATGAAGGCCCATGTGGCCGGCATCGCCATGGGCCTGATCAAGGACGGCAACCGCTTTGCAGTGCTGACCGACATCCTGGGCGACGAGGACCATCTGGGCGATATGGACTTCAAGGTGGCCGGCACGACCAA
>JANNDB010000181.1:0-2207 GCA_031387285.1 Betaproteobacteria bacterium
GGCGTGCACAGGGAGCCGGGATGGATCCACCAGTACATGGGATGGGTGCAGTGGTGCCTGAAACACCGCGTGCTGACCACCCTGGCGACCATCGTGTTTTTTGTCGGCTCGTTTGCGCTGGTGCCGCTGCTGCCCACCGGCTTCATCCCGCCGGATGACCTGTCGCAGACCCAGGTGAACATTTCGCTTCCACCCGGCAGCACCTTGCGCCAGACCCTGGCTGCCGCCGAGCAGGCCCGTCTGCTGGTGGAGAAGAATCAACACGTGAAGATGGTGTACACGGCAGTGGGCGGAGGCGCCACAGGCGGGGACCCTTTTGCCATGGGCGGCGCGGCCGAAGTACGCAAGGCCACACTCACCATCAACATGACCCCGCGCGGCGAACGCAAGGGCGTCAGCAAACAGGCCATCGAGACGCAATTGCGGGAAGCACTGGTGGTGCTGCCGGGAGTCCGCGTGAACGTCGGGTTTGGCGGCTCGGCGGAGAAATACGTGCTGGTGCTGGCCGGCGAGGATGGACGTGTGCTGCTCGAGCACGCACGCCAGGTGGAGCGCGAACTGCGCACCCTGCCGGGCATCGGGAACGTCACCTCGACCAGCAGCCTGGTGCGGCCCGAGCTGATCGTGCGTCCAGACTTCACACGGGCGGCAGACCAGGGCGTGACCTCCGCCGCGATTGCCGAGACGCTGCGTATCGCCACCTCGGGCGACTACGACCAGGGACTGGCCAAACTCAACCTGTCACAGCGCCAGGTGCCGATCACGGTGAAGCTCGCCGCCGACGCGCGCACCGACGTCGACCTGCTGTCGCGCCTGTCGGTACCCGGCAGCCGCGGCCCGGTGATGCTGGGCAACGTGGCGAACTTCGCCATCGACAGCGGCCCGGCGCAGATCGACCGCTACGACCGCCAGCGCAACATCAACTTCGAGATCGAGCTGAACCAGCAGCCGCTGGGCGAGATCCAGGAGAAGGCGCTGGCGCTGCCGAGCATCAAGAACCTGCCGCCTGGCGTGACGCAAACCACGGTGGGCGACGCTGAAGCCATGACCGAGCTCTTCAACAGCTTCGGCCTGGCCATGCTGACCGGCGTGTTGTGCATCTACATCGTGCTGGTGCTGCTGTTCAAGGACTTCGTGCAGCCCGTCACCATTCTGGGCGCGCTGGTGCTCTCGGTTCCGGGCGCCTTCCTGGCTCTGTTCGTCACGCAGACGGCGGTGTCCATGCCCTCGATGATCGGCTTGATCATGCTCATGGGAATTGCCACCAAGAACTCCATCCTGCTGGTGGAATACGTGATCATGGCGCGGCGTGACATGGGTATGACACGCATGCAGGCCCTGCTCGACGCATGCCACAAGCGGGCACGCCCGATCGTGATGACAACGATCGCGATGGGCGCCGGCATGATGCCGATTGCGCTGGGCCTGGGTACCGACCCGAGTTTTCGCGCGCCCATGGCGATCGTCGTCATCGGCGGCCTGATCACCTCGACCTTCCTGAGCCTCTTGGTGATTCCGGTGCTGTTCACCTTTGTGGACGATGTGGTGCAGGGAATGTTGCGGATGGTGCGGCGCATGAGCGGCCATCACGGCTCCGTGCCCGCCACACCGGGCGCGACCTGAGCATGGCCCTGTCCCTCGACCCAGACGCCATCACGCACGGCATCCAGCTCGCACTGGCGCCGGTATTCCTGCTGACCGCAGTGGCTGCGATGATCGGCGCGGTGGCCGGCCGGCTGGCGCGCATCATCGACCGCGCACGCCTGGTCGAGGAACGTGCGCTTGACGGTGCCGACCCGGCCCGGATAGAGGGCATGCGGGCCGAGTTGCGCACACTGCGCCAGCGCGGACGTCTTTCCAACGCCTGCATCGCCCTGCTGACCTTTTGCGCACTGCTGATCGGCTTGACCATCATCCTGCTGTTCCTGGGCGAGACCACCGGCTTTGCCAGCGCCCGCTGGGCGGTCGGCAGCTTCCTGCTCGGCGTGGGCAGCTTCCTGCTTGCGCTGCTGTGCTTCCTGGCCGAGACTTTCATCGCCACGAGGCTGCTGGATTTCCCTTTGCTGCGCGTGGACGGGCGTTAGCCGGGCCAGGCTCGCGGTGATTCAAGACGTGACCCCAAGCATGCGCGGTGTGGCTTCTGGCGGGCCAACGAGGCCGGGGGGCCGCCAGCTCTGTGTCCTCCGCGACGGGCTGCTCCGCCGCTC
>JANNDB010000194.1:0-1784 GCA_031387285.1 Betaproteobacteria bacterium
CCGTGCGCAATGCCGCGCATGAAACCGCGGCACGCGACCACATCGTTGCGCGCACCGGCAAGCCGGTAACTCTCTCGACCGAGCTGTCGTCCTCGCTGGACGCGCCGCGCCGGGCTCTCACGGCGGCGCTGAACGCGCGCCTGATAACCCGGGTCTCCACCCTGATCGAAGCGGTGAACCGTGCCATGGCGCAGCTGGGCATACGCTGCCCCCTGATGATCGTCAAGGGCGACGGGACACTGGCACTGTCTGAAACCGTGGCCACGCGTCCGATCGAGACCGTTTTGTCCGGGCCAGCCGCCAGCCTGGTCGGTGCGCAGTGGTTGTCGGGTCTGAAAAGTTTCATCCTCTCCGACATGGGTGGCACCACCACCGACCTGGGCGTCTTGCAGGACGGCCGGCCGCAGGTGACCGAGCAGGGCGCGGAAGTCGGTGGCTGGCGCACCATGGTGCGGGCCATCGACGTGCGCACCATCGGGCTGGGCGGCGACAGCGAGATCCATCTGGGCGCGAACGGCAAGCTCAGTGTGGGTCCGCAGCGCATCGTGCCGGTGGCCTTGCTGGGTTCCCGTTATCCCGAAGTGCTGGCCCTGCTGGAGGCCGATCTGCAGGACGTGGATGGCGGCTCCTCCCAACATGGACGCTTCGTGCTGCTGCCGTTTGGCGCGCGCGCCGGCAGCCCGGCGGGTGAACTCACGGCGCGCGAACGCGAACTGCTCCAGCAGGTGACCGAGCGCCCGCAAGCCTTGCGCCGGCTCGCCACGTCGCTGGGCGCGCAGCGGGCGGTCGCCTCGTTGAAGCGCAAGGGTCTGGTCCAGGTGGCCGGCTTCACCCCTTCGGACGCTGCCCATGTGCTGGGTCTGCAGGCCAACTGGTCGGCGGACGCCGCGCGCATGGCGGCGCAACTGGCCTGCCGCCTGCGCGACATGAAGTTCCCCACCCCGGAGCGCACCGAGCGTTACGCCCGTGACGTCTGGAGCGAAACCGTGCGCATGAGCGCCCGCGCGATCCTGGATACCGCCGTCGGCGAGCATCTGCGTGAAGACAAATTGATCCATGCCGTGTGTGCCGGCGACGGGGTGCTGGGCCTGGCCCGCGTGCAGGTGGCGCCGCTCGTCCCCGTGGTGGCGGTCGGTGGGCCGGTGCGGGTGTATTACGACGAGGTTGCGCGGCGGCTGGGTTGCGAGGTGGTGTTTCCGGAGCACGGCGATGTGGCCAATGCGGTCGGGGCTGCCACCGGTGTCGTCGCGCACAGCGTGACCGTGCGGGTGGATGGTGATGGCAGCGGAAAGTTCACCCTGCACAGCACAGTCGGCACACGCCACTTCACGGATCCGGTGCAGGCCATCGAGGCGGCCACCACGCTGGCCCGGCAATCGGCGCTGGATGCAGTACTGGCCATGGGCGCCGCCGACCCGCAGGTCAGGCTTAGCCTGCACAAGCAACTGATGCCGAACGCCACGGGTGACGCCGGCCTGCTCGAGGCGGTGGTCGTGGCCGAAGCAATGGGGCGGCCCAACGCCGCAGCTTGAGCCAGACGGCCGGCGTGCGCGCGGCCGGATTCAGGGCAGACGGGCCAGGTTCGTCTTCGCAGCCTCGAAGCCCAGGTCCACAGCGCGCTGAAACCACTGCTTTGCGCGGTCCACATCCTTTGGCAGGCCCCCGCGGCCATCGCGGTACATCAGGCCCAGGCCGTTCATGCCCATGGAGTTGTTGTTGTTGGCCGCCTTGCGGAACAGGGCCACGGCACGTTCGTCGTCGCGCGCCAGGCCGCCGCGGCTGTC
>JANNDB010000208.1:0-3224 GCA_031387285.1 Betaproteobacteria bacterium
TGGCAAGCCTCGGCACAAGTTGCCGGTGCAGGTGACATCACGCGGAGCATCGGTCAGTCAAATGGTGCTGGAGGACCGGCGTTGATCCTGTACTGCGACACCTCTGCGCTGGTCAAGCTGTACATCCTCGAGGATTCGAGCCGTGAAATGCGGGCTCTGGCCGGCGCTGCCACGGCAATTGCGGTGTGTCGGATTGCGTGGGCCGAGATGATGGCGGCCCTGGCGCGTCGCGTCCGCGAGTTCCCGGAGGACGCCGACGCAATCGAGGTCGTCCGCAAACGCCTGCGAACCGACTGGCCGGGGTATGCCGTGGTTGAGGTCACCCAGCCGCTCGTAGAACTGGCCGGTGAGTTCGCCGACACCTTTGCACTGCGCGGGTACGACAGTGTGCAACTCGCTGCCGCGCATACTTTGAAGGACATGGCCGGGGAAGAAGTTCAATTCGCCTGCTTCGACACCCGGCTGGGCAAAGCGGCGCGGATGCTTGGGATGCAGGGCTCCGCCTGATCGGGCTGGAGAAGGCCACTGTGGCGCCAAATATGGGGATCGTAGGTTGTTGAATCCATTGGGTGCACCAGGCTTGCAAATCCGGGCAGCCCCGTTCAACTCCGGGTCGCGCCTCCAGAACCCCTGAAGGGTCTTGTGCTGGCACTTCCCCAGGTTCCAGCCGACAATGCGACCAGCCGCCCGGGTGGTGAAATTGGTAGACACATCGGACTTAAAATCCGCCGCTTCCCTGCATAAGGGGCGTACCGGTTCGATTCCGGTCCCGGGCACCACTACACTCGCAGTCCATGGCACGCAGCAACGCACCTTTTGAAATCCACGTGCACGGTGAGGTCCCGTTGCGCGCGGTCGTCCAGTTCGAACAGATTCAGGACGCGCTCAAGCCCTTGTGGAAATACGCCGGCGCCCGTTCACTCGCGGACGGCGCAAAGAGCTCCTACGAAGACGAACCGGGCATCAAGTTCGATGCGCCGCAACACCTGTTGCAGCTGTGCTGGACGGTTGCCGGAGACGAGGACTTTCGCCAGACGCTCGATGAGATGTGCATGAACCTCAACGACCTCGCTGAAACCGGTGCGGCCATCGAGGTGAGTTTCTACGACACGGAATTCGACGAGGAAGAGGAAGAGGAGTGGGCCGAGTCGCGCGACGACTTCACCATGCTGTTTGTCGGGCCCAACCCGGCGGCGATCATGCAGGTGCAGCGCGATCTGCTGGTGCAGGACGTAGTGGGCATGATGGAGCGCCATTTCGATGGATCGGAGCTTTCCGGCGTGGTGGCCGAGATCGACAAGCTTTTTGCGCAGCGCTTTGACGCCCTGACCAGTTCCCTGGAAATCGGCAAGCGCCCGCGCGGCTCTGGCGGTGGGCACGGCCCGTCCGGACATGGGGGCGGCCGTAAGCCGCGACATCTGCATTGAGTGTCCGCCGGCGTGCCACGATTTTCAGAGTGCCGTCTCCACAGGAGTGATTCTTGAACAGTCCAGCTGCCCCCGCCACCGCGCCCGAGGCGGCACGCCCCGCGTCCGGCCGGCCCGAGAAACTCCGCCTGGGTGACGTACTGGTCCAGCAACGGCTGATATCGCAGGAGCAGTTGCAGCAGACACTGGAACTGCAGCGCCAGACCGGCAAGAAGATGGGGCGTCTGCTCATCGAGAGCGGGGTGATTACAGAAGAGCTGCTGGCCAACGGTCTGGCCCGGCAGCTGCGCATCCCGTTCGTCAACCTCAAGACCTTCCCGTTTCGCTCCGATGTCGTGAAGCTGATGCCCGAGTCGGCTGCGCGCCGCTTTCGCGCGGTGGCACTGGAGGACAAGGGCGACAGCCTGCTGGTGGCGCTGGCCGACCCGCTCGATCTGGCAGCGTACGACGAGCTGACGCGTATCCTCAAACGCAATATCGCCATCGCCGCAGTACCCGAGAGCCAGGTGCCGTTGGCGCTGGACCGGCTGTACCGGCGCACGGAGGAAATCAGCGGCCTGGCGCGCGCGCTGGAAAAGGATCTGGGCGACGCCGTCGACTTCGGCGAGCTCACAGCCAGCGCGGGCCTGGAGGGCGCTCCGGTGGTGCGCCTGCTGCAGTCCATGTTCGAAGACGCGACCCAGGTCGGCGCGTCAGATGTGCATATCGAGCCGCAGGAGCAGGGCCTGCAGATCCGGGTGCGCGTGGACGGTGTCCTGCAAACCCAGACAGAGGCCGACAAACGCGTCGGGCCGCCCCTGGCGCAGCGCCTCAAGCTGATGGCCGGGCTGGACATTTCCGAGAAGCGCCTGCCGCAGGACGGGCGCTTCAGCGTGCGCCTGAAAGACACCACGATCGACGTGCGTCTGTCCACCTTGCCCACCAACTACGGCGAGTCCGTGGTGATGCGTCTGCTCAACCAGGGAGCCGGGATGCGCCGGCTGGACGCCATTGGCATGCCGGGCGCCATGCTGGCCCGCTTTCGCGAAATTCTGGCGCGCAGTTCCGGTCTGGTCCTCGTCACCGGGCCGACCGGTTCCGGCAAGACCTCCACGCTGTATGCCGCGCTGGCGGAAATCAACGCGGCCGAACTCAAGATCATCACCGTGGAAGACCCGGTGGAGTACCGTTTGCCGGGTTTGTCGCAGGTGCAGGTCAACGACAAGATCGACCTGAGCTTTGCGCGCGTCCTGCGCGCCTGCCTGCGGCAGGATCCGGATGTCATCCTGGTGGGCGAGATGCGCGACGCGGAGACGGCCGAAATCGGCCTGCGCGCGGCCATCACCGGCCATCTGGTGCTCTCCACGCTGCACACGCGCGATGCCCTGAGCACGCCGTTCCGGCTGCTCGACATGGGCGTGCCCGCCTTCATGGTCGCCACCTCGCTGCAGGCGGTGATCGCGCAGCGCCTGATACGGCTCAATTGCGACGTTTGCGCCGAGCCGCACGCGCCCAGCGCCCAGGAGCAGGCCTGGTTGAGCGGCATGCTCGAGCCGGGCGGGCGGGTTACGCCCAAACGCGGCCGCGGCTGCTCGGCTTGCAACGGTACCGGATACACGGGACGGCAGGGCGTTTACGAGCTGCTGGAAATGGATGTCACGCTGACCGCCGCCGCCACCCGGGCCGACCCGGCCGCTTTCATGAGCGCGGGGCGCGAACGCATGAAAGGCCAGACGCTGGCCTCGCATGCGCTGGAGCTGGTGCGCCAGGGCCGCACCTCGTTGGCCGAGGCGATGCGCGTGGGCTACGACAGCGACG
>JANNDB010000220.1:0-3370 GCA_031387285.1 Betaproteobacteria bacterium
ACCGTATCGAGAAATTGCTTACGGCCAAGCTCGCCAACGGCGGCCCGCAGAAGCTGGCCAAGGGCAGCAAGATCGACAAGGCCTACCTGGCTTCGGTCGAGAAGTTCCACTGGTTCGACATCCGCCCGGCCGACGACGAGGTGGCCTCGCAGCTGGAAAGTATCAAGAACTCGCTGGAGCAGACGCGCCACAACTTCGATCTGCAGTTCGAAGAGAAACGCAAGAAGCTCACGCAGGGCGACGAGCTGCCCGCCGGCGTGCTGAAGATGGTCAAGGTCTACCTGGCCGTCAAGCGCCGCCTGCAACCCGGTGACAAGATGGCCGGCCGTCACGGTAACAAGGGTGTGGTCTCCAAAATCGTTCCGGTCGAGGACATGCCCTACATGGCCGATGGCACACCGTGCGACATCGTGCTTAACCCGCTGGGTGTGCCTTCGCGCATGAACGTCGGGCAGGTGCTCGAAGTGCATCTGGGCTGGGCTGCCAAGGGTCTGGGCCAACGCATCGGCGACATGCTGCAAGCGGAAGCCCGGGTGGCCGAGCTGCGCACCTTCATGAACTCCCTGTACAACGGCTCGGGCCGCAAGGAAGAGCTCTCCAAGCTGAGCGACGACGATGTGCTGGAGATGGCCTCGAACCTGGCCAAGGGCGCCACCTTCGCCACGCCGGTATTCGACGGCGCCTCCGAAGAAGAAATTCGCGGCATGCTCAAGCTGGCCTATCCGGATGACGTGGTAAAGGCCAAGGGCCTGACCGCCACGCGTACCCAGGCCCATCTGTTCGATGGCCGCAGCGGTGAAGCCTTCGAGCGGCCCACCACCGTCGGTTACATGCATGTGCTCAAGCTGCACCACCTTGTGGACGACAAGATGCACGCGCGTTCGACGGGCCCGTACAGCCTCGTTACCCAGCAGCCGCTGGGCGGCAAGGCGCAGTTTGGCGGTCAGCGTTTCGGCGAGATGGAGGTCTGGGCGCTGGAAGCCTATGGCGCCGCCTACACGCTGCAGGAAATGCTCACGGTCAAGTCCGACGACGTGCAGGGCCGCACCAAGGTCTACGAAAACATAGTCAAGGGCGAACACGCGATCGAAGCCGGCATGCCGGAATCGTTCAACGTGCTGGTAAAGGAAATCCGGTCGCTCGGTATCGACATCGAGCTCGAGCGCGGTTAAGCAAGAAACTGGAGCGACACATGAAATCATTACTCGACCTGTTCAAGCAATTCACCCCGGACGAGCATTTCAATGCCATCCGTATCGGCATGGCCTCGCCGGAGAAAATCCGTTCCTGGTCTTTCGGCGAAGTGAAAAAGCCCGAGACCATCAACTACCGCACCTTCAAGCCCGAGCGTGACGGCCTCTTCTGCGCCAAGATCTTCGGGCCCATCAAGGACTACGAGTGCCTGTGCGGCAAGTACAAGCGCCTCAAGCACCGTGGCGTGATCTGCGAGAAGTGCGGCGTTGAAGTCACCCAGACCAAGGTGCGTCGCGAGCGCATGGGCCACATCGACCTGGCGGCCCCCTGCGCGCACATCTGGTTCCTCAAGTCCCTGCCAAGCCGTCTGGGTCTGGTGCTGGACATGACGCTGCGTGACATCGAACGCGTGCTGTACTTCGAAGCCTATGTCGTCACCGACCCCGGCATGACCCCGCTCAAGAAGATGAGCATCATGACGGAGGACGACTTCGACGCCAAGTTCAAGGAATACGGCGACGAGTTCCAGGCCAAGATGGGTGCCGAAGGCATCAAGGACCTGCTGCAGAGCATCGACATCGACGGCTCCATCGAGAAACTGCGCAACGACCTGACCGGCTCCGAGCTCAAGATCAAGAAGAACGCCAAGCGCCTCAAGGTGCTGGAAGCCTTCCGCAAATCGGGCATCAAGCCCGAGTGGATGGTGCTCGACGTGCTGCCCGTGCTGCCGCCGGATCTGCGTCCGCTGGTGCCGCTGGACGGTGGCCGTTTTGCCACCTCCGACCTGAACGACCTGTATCGCCGCGTCATCAACCGCAACAGCCGCCTGCGCCGTCTGCTCGAACTGAAGGCGCCGGAAATCATCGCGCGCAACGAAAAGCGCATGTTGCAGGAAGCCGTGGACAGCCTGCTGGACAACGGCCGCCGTGGCAAGGCCATGACGGGCGCCAACAAGCGCGCGCTCAAGTCGCTGGCCGACATGATCAAGGGCAAGAGTGGCCGTTTCCGCCAAAACCTGTTGGGCAAACGCGTCGACTACTCGGGCCGTTCGGTCATCGTGGTCGGCCCCACGCTCAAGCTGCACCAGTGTGGATTGCCCAAGCTGATGGCGCTGGAGCTGTTCAAGCCCTTCATCTTCTCGCGCCTCGAAGCCATGGGAATCGCGACCACCATCAAGGCCGCCAAGAAGGAAGTCGAATCCGGAACGCCGGTGGTATGGGACATCCTGGAGGAGGTCATCAAGGAGCACCCGGTGATGCTGAACCGGGCGCCCACGCTGCACCGCCTGGGTATCCAGGCCTTCGAGCCGATTCTGATCGAGGGCAAGGCGATCCAGCTGCACCCGCTGGTCTGCGCCGCCTTCAACGCCGACTTCGACGGCGACCAGATGGCCGTGCACGTGCCACTGTCGGTGGAAGCGCAGATGGAATGCCGCACGCTGATGCTGGCCTCCAACAACGTGTTGTTCCCGGCCAATGGCGAACCCTCCATCGTGCCGTCGCAAGACGTGGTGCTGGGCCTGTACTACACCACCCGCGAGCGCATCAACGCCAAGGGTGAAGGCCTGATCTTTGCCGACATCGGCGAAGTGCAGCGTGCGTTTGACGCACACGAGGTCGAACTGACGGCGCGCATCAATGTACGCCTGACCGAGTACACCAAGGACAAGGTCACGGGCGAACTGGTGCCGTCCACCAAGATGTGGGAAACCACGGCCGGGCGCGCACTGCTCTCCGAAATCCTGCCCAAGGGATTGCCGTACGCGAATATCAACAAGGCCTTGAAGAAGAAGGAGATCTCCAAGCTCATCAACGTGTCGTTCCGCAAGTGTGGTCTGAAAGAGACCGTGATCTTTGCCGACAAGTTGCTGCAGTACGGTTTCCGCCTGGCGACCAAGGCCGGCATCTCGATCTGCATCGACGACATGCTGGTGCCCAAGGAGAAGCACGGCATCATCGAGCGCGCCGAGAAGGAAGTGAAGGAGATCGGCCAGCAGTACGTCTCCGGTCTGGTGACGGCCGGCGAGCGCTACAACAAGGTGGTGGACATCTGGGGCAAGGCCGGTGACGAAGTCTCCAAGGTCATGATGGCGCAACTGGCCAAGGAAAAGACGATTGACCGCCACGGCAACGAGGTGGATCAGGAGTCTTTCAACTCGATCTACATGATGGCCGAC
>JANNDB010000602.1:0-1978 GCA_031387285.1 Betaproteobacteria bacterium
CAGGAATTTGTCGTCGGCGACCGCATCCTTGGCCAGCACTTCCTTGCCGTCCTGACCCATGATCGGGCCCTTCCAGATGTTGAAGGTGCCGGCCTTCAGACCCGCCTTGATCTCTTCGATCTTCGCCTTGGTTTCCGCAGGCACGTCTTCGGCGATGGACACCATGTCGATGGCGCCTTCCTTGTGGCCCCACCATACGCCCGCGCCACCCTTCCAGTTGCCTTCCAAAGCGTCCTTGGTGGCCTTGATGTAATAGGGCGCCCAGTTGATGACGGCCGAACCCAGGTGGGCCTTGGGACCATAGGCCGTCATGTCCGAATCCCAGCCGAAGGCGCGCTTGCCCTTGTCCTGGGCGGTCTTGAGTACTGCCGGTGAATCGGTGTTCTGGAACAAGACGTCAGCGCCGCCATTGATCAGCGAAGTGGCCGCTTCGGTTTCCTTGGGCGGGCTGAACCATTCGTTGACCCACACCACCTTGGTCTTGATCTTGGGATTGCTCGATTGCGCGCCGAGCGTGAAGCTGTTGATGTTGCGGATCACCTCCGGGATCGGCACCGACGCCACGATGCCCAGCGTGTTGGTCTTGGTCATCTTGCCGGCAATCACGCCCGCCATGTAGGCGCCTTCATAGGTGCGGCTGTCATAGGTGCGCATGTTCTCGGCCTGCTTGTAGCCGGTGGCATGTTCGAACATCACGCCCTTGGTGTCCGCGGCCACCTTCAACATGGGTTCCATGTAACCGAAAGTGGTGCCGAAGATGAGTTTGTTGCCCTGGCTTGCCATGTCGCGGATGACGCGCTCGGCGTCCGCCGACTCGGGCACGTTCTCGACGAAGGAGGTAGCCACCTTGTCGCCAAATTCCTTTTCCACCGCCTTGCGGCCCGTGTCGTGCGCGAAAGTCCAGCCACCATCACCCACCGGCCCGACGTACGCGAACGCGATTTTCAACGGCTCTTTCTTGGCCGGCGCAGCGGCCGCGGAGGCGGGCGCGGCAGCAGGGGCGGCCGCCGGCTTGGCTTCTTCCTTCTTGCCACAGCCCACCAGTGCGGCGGCAGCGACAGCCGACAACGCGGCCATCTTGATGAGTGATCTTTTGTGCAGGTCTGTCATGGTTGTCCTCAGGGGTGCGGGTTGTGAAAAAACGCTCATTATGAGCCGGGATAAAACGGTTTTCCGATCGACGCGGGCATGTTGATGCGAATCCACTGGGGATTGCGCGATATCAGGGCCAGCACCACGACGGTGGCCACGTAGGGCAGCATGCTCAGGAACTGGCTGGGGATATCGACACCCACTCCCTGCAGATGGAACTGGAGCATCGTGACACCGCCAAACAGGTAGGCGCCCAGCAGGACGCGCGCCGGCCTCCAGGTGGCAAAGGTGGTGAGGGCCAGCGCGATCCAGCCTTTGCCGGAGACCATGCCCTCGACCCACAGCGGCGTGTAGATGATCGACAGGTAGGCGCCGGCCAAGCCGCACAGGACACCGCCCACCACCACGGCCAGCAGGCGGATGCGGCGCACCGGGTAACCCAGCGCATGCGCCGACTCCGGGCTCTCTCCCACACTGCGCATCACCAGGCCGCTGCGGGTGCGGTACATGAACCAGATCATGGCAAGCGCCAGCACGACCGTCAGGTAGACCAGGGGATGGTGACGAAACAAGGCCGGGCCAATCAGCGGAATATCCGCCAGTACCGGAATCCCGAAGGTCGGGCGCTCGGGAATCTTGGCCTGCACATACGAAGTTCCCACAAAGGCCGAGAAGCCGGTGGCAAACAGCGTCAGCGCCAGGCCGGTGGCAAACTGGTTGGTATTGAGCCAGATGACGAGCAGGCCAAAAATCGCGGCGAGCACGGCACCCACGACGATGCCCGCCAAGAAACCCAGCCAGTCGTTGCCGGTGTGCACGACAGTGGCGAAGCCGGCAATCGCGGCGCACAACATCATGCCCTCTGCGCCGAGGTTCACGATGCCGA
>JANNDB010000248.1:0-6113 GCA_031387285.1 Betaproteobacteria bacterium
CCATGCCGATACCCAGTGCAATCGCTTCGTGGGAGTTGTGGATAGTGGCAGGCTTGCCATCCACGCGGATGGTGCCGCTGTCGCTGGTGTAGAAACCGTATAGCACCGACATCAGCGTGCTCTTGCCGGCACCGTTCTCACCCACGATGCCGTGCACCGTACCTTGCGCCACGGTCAGGTTGACATCCGCATTGGCCAGCACCGCGCCAAAGCGCTTGTGAATACCTACCAGCTCGACCGCGGGAGGTCGAGAAACGGAACCCGGCATGGAATGGGTCAAAACTCTTGAAGTGGTGAAGATTTCGTAGCGAGCGGTTCGAGGTGAGGTCGAGGAGCGGAGCCGTACACCCGTACGGCGAGCACCACAGGCCTCAGATCGGACCGCGCAGTAGAAAGATTCGCCGCTTCAATATTTGCAGGCGTTGGCGGCCATGTAGTCAGCCACCTTGATCTTGCCGGAGATGATGTCGGCCTTGGCAGCATCGACTTTTTTCTTCATGTCGGCGCTCACCAGCTTCTCGTTGTTCTTGTCGATCGCGTAGTCCACGCCGCCTTCCTTCAGGCCGAGTACCGAAACGCCCGCCTTGTGGCTCTTGGACACGTTGTACACGGCCACATCAACGCGCTTGAGCATGGAAGTCAGCATGGTGCCGGGCTGCAGATGGTTCTGGTTGCTGTCCACGCCGATGGCCAGCTTGCCGCCGTCCTTGGCGGCCTGGTAGACCCCCATGCCGGTGCCGCCCGCAGCGGCAAATACCACGTCCGCACCCTTGGCAAACTGCGCCTTGGCCAGTTCGCCGCCACGGGCCGGGTCATTCCAGGCCGCGCCGGTGGTGCCGGTCATGTTGCCGAACACTTCGGCCTTGGCGTTGGCAAACTTGGCGCCCTGCTCGTAACCACACTGGAACTTGCGGATAAGCGGAATGTCCATGCCGCCCACAAAGCCCACCTTGCCGGTCTTGCTGGCCATCGAAGCCATCATGCCGACCAGGAAGCTGCCTTCCTGTTCCTTGAACACCACCGACTGCACGTTGGGCAACTCCACCACCATGTCGATGATCGCGAACTGCAGCTTGGGGAACTCCTTGGCGACTTTCTCGATGGCAGACGCCTGGCTGAAGCTCATGGCGATGATGGGGCTTGCGCCTTTTTCCGCCATGCGCCGGATGGCCTGCTCGCGCTGCGATTCATTGGACACCTCGAACTCCAGGTAACTCTTGCCGGTTTCCTTCTTCCAGCGCTCCATGCCGTTGTAGGCGGCCTCGTTGAACGATTTGTCGAATTTGCCACCCATGTCATACACGATGGCGGGTTCGGCCATGGCCTGCATGGAAGCTGCGAGCGCAAGGGTCAGCAGCGCAAGTTGGGGTTTGAATTGCATGGTCGGGTCTTTCAAGGTTGATGGGTCAAAACAGGAGAGCAGCTTAGGCGTTGCGCTGCCCCCCGCGCAATGCGGGGTTTCCCGATAACGTTCGGGGCCGCCAAACAGACTACCACCCGGCGGTCAGTCATGATAACCACCCAGGGATTCGAACTGCTGCGCGATTGCGCTGGCCAGCCGCGCGTTGTTCAACACCAGTTCGATGTTCGTGGCCAGGCTGCCGCCGCCCGTCAGGGCATTCACCCGGGCCAGCAGAAAGGGGGTCGCCGCCTTGCCGCTGATTCCCTGTTCGTCTGCCTCCTGCACGGCCTGCGTAATGGCTGCGTCCACGACATCGCGCGGCATGGCGAACTGCGCCGGCACCGGGTTGGCAATCACCATGCCGCCCTCCATCCCGAGCGCCCACTTGCCGTGCAGCGCGCTGGCAATGTCGGCGGCGCTGTCGAGCCGGTAATCCACCGCAAACGCGCTGTCCACCGTAAAGAAAGCCGGCAGGCTGCTGGTGCGGTAACCGACCACCGGTACGCCATGGGTTTCCAGATATTCCAAAGTGAGGCGCAGGTCCAGAATCGACTTGGCACCCGCGCAGACCACTGCAACCCGGGTGCGCGCAAGTTCCTGCAAGTCGGCAGAGACGTCCATGCTCTGCGCACCGCCACGGTGCACGCCGCCAATGCCGCCGGTGGCAAATATGCGGATGCCGGCCTGCGCCGCGATCAACATCGTCGCCGCCACCGTGGTGGCGCCACTGCACCGGGAGGCCACCAGAAACGGTATGTCGCGCCGGCTGACCTTGGGCATGGCCGGCCCTTCCAGGCCAAGGCGCTCGATCGCAGCGGCGTCCAGGCCCGCCTTGAGCCGCCCGTCGATGATCGCCACGGTTGCCGGCACCGCGCCGTGGGAGCGCACCTCGGCCTCCACCCGCAACGCCGTCTCTACGTTCTGCGGATACGGCATGCCGTGCGAGATGATGGTGGACTCCAGCGCCACCACGGGCCGGCGCGCAGCTATCGCCTGTGCCACTTCGGGCTGTATATCGAGGTAGGGATTGGGTTTGCGCGCCATGCCTTATTGTGATTCAGGGAGCGTCGACGCCCCCAGGAACTGCCGCACCACCACCTCGCTGAGACCGCCATGATTGGCCTCGGGCACCTGCAGGGTCATGGCAGCGCAGGCGCAGGCAAAACGCACCGCGTCCTGCAACTGGGCGCCGAGCAGAGTCTGGTGCAGCAAGCCCGCCATCAAGGCGTCGCCCGCCCCTGTGACGTTGACCACCGGCACCGGCAGCGCCGCCTGCAGACCGCTGGCGCCGCCGCGTTCGCTCCAGTAGACCCCGCTTGCGCCCAGGCTCAGCAGCACACGAAAAACGCCCTGCTCGTGCAGGCGCTGTGCCATGACGCGATAAGGGATGCCGCCTTCCGACGCCGTGCCCGTCAGAGCCGCCGCTTCCAGCCGGTTCACCTTCAAGGTGTGAACTCCCGCCAGCCAGGGCAATACACGCGGGCACTTGAAGGCCGAAACTGCATCCACGAACACCGGCTTGCCGGCCGCCTGCGCGAACAGGTACTGCAGCGCGGAGGCGGTCAAATTGCAATCGAGCATCAGCGCAGGGGCCTGTTGCAGCAGGGCCTGCCGAGCCGCCAGGCGCCCGGGCGTGACACTGTCCACGATTTCCAGGTCGTTGATGGCAAGCGCCATGTCGCCGTCCGGCCCATGCATTGAAAGATAGGTCGAAGTGGATTTCCCGGCCAGGGTCCAGCAGTCATCCACACCGACTCCCGCAGACGCCGTCGCAGCCAGCAGCCTGCTGCCAAACCCGTCGTCGCCGACGGCGGTCAACAGCTTGACCGGGGTTCCCAGCCGCGCCAGGTTTTCCGCGACGTTGCGCGCCACGCCGCCCGGGGCGCTACGGATACGACCAGGGATGGAGTCACCCGGCGCAAGCGGGTTGCGCGTGCTGCCGTTAATGTCGAGATTGGCGGCACCCACCGCCACAACGGCCGCGACAGGGCTAGCGTAGAGAGCCATGGCTTGAGTGTAGTAATCCGGCCCGACGGAACAGCACAAGCGTCAAAAAGTTCACATGCAGGGCCTGCCGGCACGGATACCATCAGCGACTTCGTCTCGAAACCCGCCATGCAGGTAGCAAGCAACTCCAGGACACCCAGCGTCGCCGAGGTCGATGGCTTCATCGACCTGCTGCGCACTGCGTGCGACAACCCGGCCATGAATGCCGCTCTGGAGAAACTGCTGTCACAACCAGACGATGTGCGCCAGTCCATGGTGCACAACTGGGTCTCCGACCTGATGCTGCGCGAGGCCCCACGCGACTTCATACGCGCCATCGCCTGCCTGATGGATGACGCTGTTGCGGAAAACGCCTACGCCGTGATCTACCACTGCCAGCGCAAGAATTTCTTTCGCCGCTGACTTCGGCCGGTACCCGCTTGTGAGGCTGGGCCACGGGGGCGAAGCATGGACAATATCAGCATGTTTTCCGACGCTCAATGGCATCCGGTCGCTGCGGCGCAGACGCTGCGCGCCGGGCATGGCGTGCTGGCTTCCCGCCTGCTCGGCCAGCCCCTGGCGCTTTGGCGCAGCGCAGACGGCCGGCCCCAGGCCTGGGAGGACCGCTGCCCGCACCGGGGTGTGCGCCTGTCCCTGGGTCGTGTTGTGGGCAACCACCTGGCCTGCGCCTACCATGGCTGGGAGTATGCGGCGGGCAACGGACGCTGCGTGGCCATTCCTGCCATGCCGCGCGATCCGGTGCCCGGCCAGGTCTGCGCCAGGGCGTATCCGGTGCGCGAGGCGCAGTCCATGATCTGGGTTGCCTTGCAGCCGCCGAGTGCACCTGACACCAGCGCCAGCAGTCGCGACTCCCTTGCGCTGCCCGATTTCAACGCGCCGCAGCCCGGGCGCCTGATTCGTGCGTTGGCCGTGCACGCGCCCCTGCGCCGCGTGCGGGCGGTGCTTGTGCAGGAAGGCTTTGCATGCCAAGGCCAGTCCCGTTGGGATGGCTCACTGGCCGGCATGGCGGTGTGCGCCTTTGCGCAGCTAGCCGATGCAGACCTCGTGCTGCTGCACTGCTGGATCGCCCGCCCCGGCAGCGATGCCGCGTCGCCTGCGCTGTTTGGGCAGTTGCGCCGACTGCGTACCGCAATGGAAGACAACGCGTCCTGAAAGCGCCAGCGATATGGCGTTTTGTACCAACGATCCCAATCTGCTCGATGACTGGTTGACCGTGGGTGCTGCGGCGCGGCTGGACGGTCGGAGCGCCAGCGAACCGCTGGAAACATCGCTCCTGGGCGAATCACTGCGCCTTTGGCGCGCCAACGACGGCACGCCGGTCTGCCAGGGCCCCATCGACGAACTGCCGGTGCGCGAGCATTGCGGTTACCTGTGGGTATGTTGCCGGGGCCCGGCGCGCAAAGCCCTGTTTGCGTTGCCAGAGTACGCGGAGCCGGGACGCCGGCGCGTCGATTGCGGCGGCATCGGCGTGGCGACATCCGGGCTGCGCGTGATCGAGAATTTTCTGGACATGGGGCACTTTCCCTATGTACATGCCGGAACGCTTGGAAAGGTGCCGCACACGGAAGTGCTGCCGTACAAGGTGCAGGTCGATGCACTGCTCGACGAGATCCTTGCCACCGATTGCCAGTTCTACCAGCCGCGAACCTCGGCGACAGCGCAGCAGGGCATGCTGGCGCATTACCGCTACCGCGTGATGCAGCCTCTGTGCGCGGCACTCTACAAGTCCAGCCCGGCCCGGCCGGAGGGGCAGGACGTGATCGTGCTGATGGTGCAACCGCTGGACGAAGAACGGGTGATTGCCCATTGCCTGCTGGTCTACCATGACGACGGTCTCCCCGACACCGGGATGATCGCGTTCCAGCAGATGATTTTTGGCGAGGACAAACCGCTTCTGGAGAGCCAGCGTCCACGCCGCCTGCCACTCGATGGTGCGTTGGAAGCGCATATGCGTTGTGACCTCAGCTCCGCGACCTACCGGCGCTGGCTGAAGGCGCGCGGCATGCGTTTTGGCGTGCACCACGACCTGCACAAATGATCAGCCTGTACGACTACACCCTCTCGGGCAACTGCTACAAGGTGCGCCTGCTGCTGCACTGGCTGGGACTGGACTACACCCGCATCCCGGTGGACTTCCACCCCGGGCGTGCGCATCGCTCGCCCGAGTTCATGGCGCGCATCAATCCCCTGGGGCAGTTGCCGGTGTTGCGCGACGGCGATATCCTGCTGCCCGATGCGCAGGCGATCCTGGTCTATCTGGCAAGCCAGTACGACACTGCTGGCCAGTGGTATCCGCATGACGCCCGCACCCGTGGCACCATCAAGCTGTGGCTCGCACTGGCCGATGGCATCACCCGCAGTGCTTCAGCGGCCCGCTTGCACCTGTGCTTTGGTTACTCCGCAGACTTGCCGGCATGCCAGCAGCAGGCGCACGTCGCGTTCCGCCAGCTCGACGACCAGCTCGCAGAGAACCAGCACCGGGAGCAGGCCTGGCTGGTCGGCGCCAGGCCAACCATCGCCGACATCGCCTGCTTCCCCTACGCCGCTCTGGCCAGCGAGGCGGACATCGACCTGATGGCATACCCGGCGCTGCGCCGCTGGATCGACGACTTGCGGCACTGGCCAGGCTTCATCACCATGCCCGGCATACTGCATCCTGCTCCCTGACCATACACAAGGATTTTTCGCCATGAAACTTCTGATC
>JANNDB010000291.1:0-3967 GCA_031387285.1 Betaproteobacteria bacterium
ATGGGTGTGATTCGAGAGGTCTGTGCTCGCGGCGCCTACATTCTTCAAAAGGACTGCACCGAGCTTGAGGCTAGGCTTCGAGAGTTCACCGGCTCGAAGCACGCGTTTGGTGTAGCTAACGGCACCGATGCCATCGTCATCGGGCTGAAAGCCGTGGGCATTGGCCCAGGTGACGAAGTGATCATGCCGTCGCACACCTTTGTCGCGACGGCCGCCGCCGTACACCACGTCGGCGCCACGCCGGTGCTGGCCGACGGTGGCCCGGACCACCTGTTGAGCGAGGCAGGCGTGGCGCGCAAACTCAGCAAGCGGACCAAGGCCATCTTGCCGGTGCAGCTCAACGGGCGCACCGCCAACATGGACGGCATCGTGCGCATCGCCCGTGAGAACGGGCTGAAGATCGTCGAGGACTCCTGCCAGGCCCTCGGTTCGAAGTTCAAGGGCCGCTTTGCCGGCACCTTCGGCGTCGCCGGAACCTGCAGCTTCTACCCGTCCAAGACCCTGGGCTGCTTCGGTGATGGCGGCGCGGTATACACCGACGACGACGAGGCGGCCGACTTTCTGCGGCTGCTGCGCGACCATGGGCGCGCGCAGTCGGGCGACGTTGTCGCCTGGGGATACAACTCGCGGCTGGACAACCTGCAGGCAGCCGTGCTGGACTTCAAGCTGGCCCGCTACGACGAGGCCATCGCGCGCCGGCGGGCGCTGGCGCGTCAATATGACGAGCGCCTGCGCGGCGTTGGCCGCTTGCTGCTCCCGCCCGCGCCGGATGCTGACCCGGACCATTTCGATATCTACCAGAACTACGAAATAGAGGCCGAGCAGCGCGACGAATTGCGTACCTGGCTGGACGAGCGCGGAGTCAAGACCATTTTGCAGTGGGGCGGCAAGACCATCCATCAGTTCCCGCAACTGGGCCTCAATTCAGACCTTCCGCTGACCGAGGCGATGACCAAACGCTTCATGCTTTTGCCGCTGAACACCTCGCTGGCTGACGACGATGTCGCCTATGTGTGCGAGCAGGTCGCGGCGTTTTACCGTACACACTGAATCCGCAAGAAGGCCAACGCATGTCAACTGCCCCCCCTCCTGCATCGCCCGTCACGGCCGTCGAGGGTGGCCTGCGCACCAGCGCCGAACGCGGAGAAGCCGCGGCCATCAAGGCCTGTTTTGACCGCAATCCCGAAGCTTGGGAAAAGAAACTCGAAAACTTTCCCAAGTACGTGCGGCGGCAGAACCTCACACGGTTTCTGGCCCTCTATGAGATCTACAAACGCATCCTCCCGGTAAAGGGTTCGATCGTCGAATGCGGGGTGTTCCGCGGTTTTGGCACCATGACCTGGGCCAAGCTCTCGGCGATTCTGGAGCCGGTCAACCTGACGCGGCGCATTTATGGTTTTGATTCATTTGCCGGTTTTCCTTCCGTCGCCGAAGTCGACCGCGTGGGCGTTGCCGCGCAAGTGAAGGCGGGCGACCTGTTTGCCGATTCGCAGGACGAGATCCTCCAGCTCGCCGCCATCAACGATTCGACGCGCTTTCTGGGCCATGTTCCCAAGGTGTCCCTGATCAAGGGGGATGCAACACAGACGATTCCGAAATTCGTACAGGACACGCCGCACTTGCTGGTGAGCCTGCTTTTCCTGGATTTCGATTTGTATGAGCCCACCAAGGCTGCGCTGCAGCATTTCCTGCCGCGTATGCCCAAAGGCGCCGTGATTGCCTTCGACGAGTTGGACAACCCGCTCTGGCCTGGCGAGACCATGGCCATGCTGGAAGTATGCGGCGCGGCGAACCTGAAGCTGCAGCGGCTGGACTTTGATCCGTATATCGGGTTTGCCGTGATTGGAGACTGACCCGGTGCAGGATTCGCTCGAACTGGCCCGGCGCATCCGCCGCCACGCGGTGGAGATGACGCATCTGGGCAAGAGCTCCCATGTCGGCTCGGTACTCTCGATGGCGGACATCATTGCTGTCTTGTACGGTGGCGTCATGCGGTTTGACCCTGCAGCTCCGCGCTGGGATGGCCGCGACCGCTTCATCCTGAGCAAGGGCCATGCCGGCGCCGGTGTGTATGCGGCGCTCGCCGAGACCGGTTTCTTCGCCGTAGAGCGCCTGCGCACGCACTACCAGGACGGCTCGATACTCAGCGGGCATGTATCGCACAAGGAAGTGCCCGGCGTCGAGTTGTCCACCGGCTCCCTCGGGCACGGCCTGCCGGTGGCCTGTGGCATGGCCAAGGCCGCCTTGACCGATGGCAAGACGCACCGTGTGTTCTGCGTCCTGAGCGACGGGGAATGCGACGAAGGCTCGAACTGGGAGGCGATCCTTTTTGCGGCACACCATCAACTGCACAACCTCACGGTGGCGGTCGATTACAACAAGATTCAGAGCCTGGCCGCCGTCGCCACGACCCTCGGGCTGGAACCTTTTGCGGACAAATGGCGTGATTTCGGGTGGGACGTGGCCGAAGTCGACGGCCATGACCATGCACAGCTTGCGGCTGCATTCCGTCCGCGTGCGCCAGGCGAGGTGCGCCCGCGCTGCGTGCTGGCCCACACCACCAAGGGCAAGGGCGTGTCCTTCATGGAGAACTCGGTGTTGTGGCACTACCGCACGCCGCAAGGCGACGAATACAGCCGGGCCGTGACCGAGCTCGAAAGCAAGAGCTGAAGCCATGCGCGATACCTTCATCAAGGCGCTCGAGGCGTTGGCTGCGCAGGACCGGCGAATCACGTTGATCACCGGCGACCTTGGCTTTGCCGTGCTGGACCGATACGCGCGCGAATTTCCGGCCCAGTACATCAACGCCGGCGTCGCCGAGCAGAACATGACCGGGGTTGCGGCAGGCATGGCGCTGGAAGGCAAGACCGTATTCACCTACTCGATCGCCAACTTCCCGACCCTGCGCTGCCTGGAGCAGATCCGCAACGACGTGGCGTACCACGACGCCAACGTCAAGATCGTGGCGATAGGAGGCGGATTCAGTTATGGCGCGCTGGGCATGTCGCACCATGCGACGGAGGACATCGCGATCATGCGCGCCCTGCCCAATGTCAAGGTGTACGCGCCGTGTGACGAACTGGAGACGACCGAGATCACGCACCTGCTGGTGCGCGACCCCGGGCCGGCTTACTTGCGGCTGGACAAGTCCAAGGCGCTGGTGCCCGGCGCCGAACCGTTTGAAGCCAACCGCATCCGTTGTCTGCGCCCGGGCAAGGATGTGGCCATCCTTGTCTACGGTGGTATTGCCGAGGAAGCGCTGAAGGCGGCTGTCTTGCTGCAAGGGGATGGCATCGACTGCGGCGTTTACAGCGCACATACCCTCAAGCCCTTTGACACGGCTGCCATTTGCCGTCTGGTGGCCACGGTGCCGATGCTGGTCACACTCGAGGAGCATGTGGCCACGGGCGGACTTGCCGCGCTTGTCGCGCAGGAATTAATGAACGCGCGCCTGATGCCCCGGCACTGGTGTCCGATTGCCCTGCCCGATGCCTATTCCTCGGTTGTCGGCAGCCAGGACTACCTGCGCGCGCGCTGGCAGATCGACGCGCCTTCCATCGCCCAGCGCATCCGCGCGCAATTCCGGGGATGACGATTCTTGAAGCGGCTGTTTGATATCGTCCTGGCTTTCATAGGCCTGGTCTGCGCCAGCCCGGTTCTGCTGACGGTCATGTTTCTGGTCTGGTGGGAAGACCGGCACAGCCCCTTTTATATTGCGCCACGGGTGGGCCGTGGCGGCATGCCGTTTCGCATGGTCAAAATGCGCTCCATGCGTATCGGCGCAGACAAAAGCGGCGTGAGTTCCACTTCCAATAACGACCAGCGTATTACCCCGGTCGGGCATTTCATCCGGCGCTTCAAGGTCGACGAATTGACCCAGTTATGGAATGTGCTGTGGGGCGACATGAGTTTTGTCGGGCCCCGCCCGCAGGTGCAGTCCGGAGTCGATCTGTATACGGCGCGTGAG
>JANNDB010000298.1:0-3976 GCA_031387285.1 Betaproteobacteria bacterium
GCGGGCACCTGCGGAAGTGCGCGACGGAAACGCACTTTGGCCCCCTTCCGTTCCGGAAATTTGGCAGGCACGATAGGCCTTGTCACGTGCATATGTCGCACACCACGGTCCGATGAGGGGCCACCAAATTTCCCATTCACATCATTCGAAAGTCAAACATGACGACTCTGAAAAGCCAGGAATTCTTCACCCCTCGCGAACTCGCGCAACGCTGGAACACCAGCGAGAAAACCCTTGAGCGCTGGCGCATGGAAGGCTCCGGGCCCGTGTACTTCAAGATCGGCGGACGGGTCCTGTATGGCGCCGAGCAGGTCCAATCACACGAGATGAGCCGCCTGCGCGAGGCTACCGGGCGCAATGTGCCGGCAGACAGAATCGGCCAGGCCCATGGGTGAGTTCCTCAAGGATCAACTGCCCGATCCGATCAGCTACTACCGCGATACCGACGGTCTGAAGCTGACCGGCCACGGAACCTGGGTGACGACCGAGTGCCGAGTTCACGGTGGCTCAGACTCGATGCGCGTCAATACGCGCAATGGAGCATTCATTTGCATGGCGGGCTGTGGCGCACGAGGTGGCGACGTCTTGGCGTATCACATGGCCGCACATGGCATGGACTTCGTCGCGGCGGCCAAGGCCCTCGGTGCATGGCGCGACAACGGCAAGGTCAACAGGCCACAACGCCCGAAACCTCTTGGCGCCACAGACGCTATTCGTGTCCTGGCATTCGAGTCAAACCTAACCGCGATCGCCGCCGGCAACCTGGCCCATGGTGGCCACCTGACCGACAGCGACCGTGCCCGGCTCCTTGTGGCGGCTCGGCGCATCTCACACATCTCGGGGACATTTGCGTGAAGCAAGAAGAATATGAACATATGGCCGCTGCACTCGATACCGACGCAGGGATCGCGCCGGAAGGCTGGCCACCCCTGCGCGAAATCAATGTGGACTTGCCCCCTGCGCCCGCGTTCGACGCACAGGGACTGCTGCCCGCAGCATTGGCCGCCTTCGTGATGGATGAGGCGGACCGCATGCCCTGCTCCCCGGACTATGTCGCAGCCGCACTGATCGTCTGCATGGGATCTGTCATTGGTGCGCGATGCGCAATCAAGCCCAAGCGGCGCGATGACTGGATCGTGACGCCCAACCTGTATGGCGGCATTGTGGGCGATCCCTCGTCCAAGAAGTCGCCCGCCATGGGAGTGGCGACACGTTTCCTTGACCGCTTGGAAGCCAAGGAGATCCCGAAGTACGAGGAGGACCTGAAAGTCTACATGGCCGAGTTGGCCGCATATGAAGCGCACCAGGGAGCAGTCAAGGCCATCATGAAGAAGGCCGCTGGTGGCAAAGGCAACAAGGAACTGATGGAAAACGCCATTTCTGACATGCAGACCCTGGAGCCGCCAAAGCCACCCCACCGACGACGCTACAAGGCCAACGACGCCACCATAGAAAAGTTGGGTGACATATTGGTTCGCAATCCGTTTGGCCTGATGGTGTACCGCGATGAATTGATTGGACTATTGGCATCTTGGGAGAAGGTCGGCCGTGAGACGGACAAGGCGTTCTACCTTGAAGGCTGGAATGGAACAGGCAGCTTCAATATCGACCGCGTTGTGCGTGGCGACCACCTGGTCACCAACCTGTGCCTGTCCGTATTCGGTGGGATCCAGCCAGACCTGTTGGAACGCTATCTGGCGGGCATCACCACATCGCTGGACAACGACGGCCGAATCCAGCGATTTCAGGTTCTGGTCTACCCAGAGCCTGTGCCATGGGAGTGGCGCGATCGATACCCGGTCAAAGGTGCCCGTGAGGCGGTTCGAGATCTCTTTGACCGTCTGTCAACTTTCGATCCCGTACAGGACGGCGCGCAGCCAGCAGACGAATTTGTGAAATTGCCGTACTTCCACTTTGACGATGCAGCACAAGAGACCTTCATCGAGTGGTGCCAGGAACTGTATTGCGAGCACATTGCCAAAGAACCCAACCCGATGATGCGCCAGCACTATGGCAAGTTCGAGAAATTGTTCTGCTCGATCGCCCTGATCCTGCATGTGGCAGAGGGGTCGGTCGGCCCGGTGACAGAGAACAGCGCATTGCGGGCTGCGGCCTGGTGCGACTACCTGGCAGGACACGCCCGCCGAATCTACGGAATGGGTGAAACGGCCAAGGTGACAACCGCGCGAATGCTCAGCCGGCGTCTGCTGGAGGGCAAGCTGAAGAACGGTTTCACGGTGCGCAATATCCTGCGCAAGCAGTGGTCCGGGGTTGTCACCACGATGGAGGCTGAGGCGGCTCTCGACGTCTTGATCGATCACGGCTATGTGCAGGCGACGGAAACTGACAGTTCAGCAGGCGGGCGTCCGACGACCAGGTACTTCATCAATCCGCAGATTTGCCAAGCGACAGCATGACCAGTTGGATGGCGCGCGCCAAAGAGAAAATCGCGCAATCAGCGAACTCGGGGACTGGCCCTACCGACGATCGGGGGGTTTCGTCAGTTTTGGCAGTGCGGGGCAATGGTGATTCTGGAAATCTGAGGGGGGTTTCGTCAGTATTGTCAGTACGTTGGGATCGTATTCCTGAAAAACACACGCTTGCGGCAGACCTGGTGGACGCTGCCATGAAGGTTTGTGATCGGCACGGTGACGGGGAATCGGCGCGGGAGGAAATGCGGCGGCAGTGTCTGGATTTGCCAATGCATTTGCAGGCCGATCTGCTGGAGCATTTCCGGGGGAAGCGAAGTGCGTGATCGAAAAAATCAAGGTCGCACGGTCCCATCGGTTTGTTTCGGCGTCTCGAAGGCCGGTTGGTGTGCCACGGCCAGCACGCCGCTCACACCCTGGCCGTTTCCTCGACCAACCCCCGTATCAGGTCATCCACCGAGCGATGCCGTGGCCGGTAGGACGGGGTGTAGGTCCCGATTTCCGCGCGAAAAGGGTGCTCCAGCGGGCGCTGGGTGAGGCTGGCAGACGCGGCCCGCAGCACGGTCATGCTGTCGGCTACTGCGACCCCCAGCCCAGCCTCGACCATGCGGCAGGCCACGAAGGCCATGTCGACCCGGATGCGCACCGGGCCGAATATCTCGTCGAAATGCGCCGTCTGCACAATGTGCAGCGGCGACGGCGAGAGTTCGACGGTGATGACCGGATAAGGCTTGAGGTCATCCGGCGTCAAGGAGTCCCGGTGGGCGAGCGGGTGCCCGGCCGGCATGAGGCATGCCAGGCGCAACCCTAGCAGAGGTGTGTAGTGCGAATTGGGCAGGGCTCGCAGGTTGAGGCAGATGCCAAGGTCAACCTGCTGGGTCTCTACCCATTCCATGACGTGGTCCGTGCTGCCGGTGTGGATCGAAAAACGCATGTCGGGCTGCCCCTCCATGTATCGGCCCAGCACCTGTGGCAGCAGGTGGATTGCAACCGACGGAATGCAGCCGATCTGCAGATGACCCTTGCGCGCGGTCCGCAGTTCGCCGGCCAGGCGGTTGAGCACGTCGAGCGAGGCGTCCACGCGGTCGACCTGGTCCAGCAGGGATCGGGTCTCGAAGCTCGGCACCAGCCGGTGCCCTTTGCGTTCGAACAACACAAAACCCAGGTCTGCCTGCAACTGCTTGATTTGCTTGCTGACGGCCGGCTGTGAAATATGCAGGCGGTTGGCCGCCTCCGTCAGCGTCTGGGACTTGATCACAGCTTGCAGCAAGGCGATGTGGTGCAGGCGGAAGGCCGGACGGATCATGGCAAAAGCATAACCTGTGGTTTGGAATTGGTGAGTTTTATGTATTGGAAATTGCGCGCAGGCCTCTCTAGACTGCCATCAGACCATCATCCCCACTTGCAGTAGGAAGTAGGAATGCCAGTCACCCAGCACCCCCTCCACAGATCCGTACGTGCGGAATTACCGCATACGGCTCCTGCCTTGGGTTATGACGATCAGACGCTGGCCGGGGTAAGGATGGCAGATATGGGGAGTTGGCAGC
>JANNDB010000366.1:0-1850 GCA_031387285.1 Betaproteobacteria bacterium
GTGGCGTTGGCGGTGTATGCCGTCAGCATCGGGGTCAACTGCGCACTCGCTGCCGAGCCATAGCTGCGGAGCGCCGTGGCGGCTTTGGCACGCACCCAGATATTCGGGTCGGAAAGCCGTTGGCCGATCAATGTCAGTGCGCTGGAAGTCTTGAGAATCCCCAGCGTTTGGATGGCTCCCATGCGTCCGTTGGCATCCGTGCCATCGGCCATTGCGAGCAGCGTATTCACCTCCGGCACAGTCAGCGTCCGCGAGCCTAGCTCGACAGCGGCATCATAGCGCACGGTCGGGTCATACTCGCTCAAGGCCGCAATCAACTGCGTCGTCGTATAAGCAGTGGAATCCAGGTCGAAAGTGCCCGCCGCAATCGCGTTTGCCACCTTGGCCGCGCTCAAAGTATTTGTCGGAATCGCATCCCGCCCCGTGATGTAGAGCCGCTGCAACGACACCGCGTATGAAAGGATGTAGGTCGCCGTCGGACTAATATCATAGTAGCCGCACGCGCCCAGATAAGTGCCATCCGCAGTCGTTCCCGCGCCGTGTCCATCCCCGCCGTCATACGCAAACGAGCCATCCGTCCGGCGCTCCAAATCCAGATGCCAGCGCACCTTCTTCATATACTCCGCCGTCGCCGTCGCCCCGCCCATATTCGCCCCCAAGGTGCCCCACAGATAGCTAAAGCCCTGGCCCGTGTGCCCGTATTCGCGCCCCGTGTAACCCGCCGTGCTCATCCGGGTAAAATACTCCGTCTCCACCGCCCGGCCCGCTTGCAGCCCAAACAACACTGCGCACATCGGGTCCTTGCCGTTGGAATTGTGCCCATTCGGAAGAGGCTCATGTTCGCCGTAAGGAATCGGCCCCTTGTTCACGTAAAAGGCAAAGAAGTCCGACCCGCGCTGAATCGCCGGGTCAATCTCCGCATCAATCGCCTGCGCCGCCGCCACCAGCGCCTTTTTGCCCATGACGATGGCTATATTGGCTGGGATACCCGCCGAGTTCACCGGGCCATAAGGCGGGATCGTCCCATGCAAATCCCCGTTCGCTTTCAGCAGCGAACCACCATGCCCAAACGTCCCATACCGGCTCTGCGCCTTCGCCAGCGCGACCGTGTATTCATTGATCCCATGAAGCACGCTTGAGTCAGGTGCGCCGTCCTCAACCGTGCGCAGATAATACTCACTTAGAAACACATTGATGTAAGCCCAGTTCCAAGTGTCACAGCCACTCAACGCCAGATTCGCCGGAGCCAGCGCGTGAGCAAAGGACTGCAAGCGCGTCTGCACCGTGGCGTAGTTCGCATCCCCAGGAGCCACGCACGCCAGCAGCGCCAGCCCATCAATCGCGCCGCCGTAATTGGACGAAAGAAAGTTCGCATCCGCAATGAGCTGGCCGACAAACTTCGTGCGCGCATTCGCCAGAATCAGCGCGGACTTCGGGCACGAGTAGGGAGCCGTGGCCGTGTAATCGCCCATGATAGTCATGGCTATGTTCACATCTGTGGCGACACCCGCGCGCCAGCGTTTGACCCGCAGCGTCCCCGCCCCCGTCTTCTCCGCATCCCCAATCGCCTCACCGAAAGCCTTGCGACAATCCTTATTAAAAAGCGGCACCGTTCCCGTGCTCGCCGACATCGCGCCAAGGATCACATCATCCACCGCCAGCACCGCGCTTGCCGGAGTGCTCGCCACCGTCACCAAAATCTGCCGGCTCAGATCGGTAATCAGTCCATTGGCTCCCCCGTTAATGGGATCAATATAAATCCACCCGCGCAGCCCCGTAGGCCCGAGACTATAAGTCTTCGCATAAGTCGGCGAGCTATTGGCATCCACTTTCAGTGCGGCGATCACGCC